>CAYGMS010000152.1:0-1667 GCA_964350905.1 uncultured Thiobacillus sp.
CGAAGCCGCGCAGTTGGTGCTGCAGGCAGGCCTGATGGGCGAGGGCGGCGAAATTTTTGTACTGGACATGGGTGAGCCGGTGAAGATTGCTGAACTGGCCAGGCTCATGATTAGTTTGTCGGGGGTGAACGAAGACCACATCCGCATCGAATACACTGGCCTGCGTCCCGGCGAAAAGCTCTACGAAGAACTGCTTGCCGACGACGAATCGACATTGCCGACGCCGCATCCCAAGCTACGGGTTGCGAAGGCGCGCGCGGGTAACGTCGGCTGGCATGGAGAATGTCTGGACTGGCTGGCTGAAGCAGGGCCTCATGATGAGACGACGGTCAAGCGCCAGTTGAAAGGCTGGGTACCTGAATATCTGCCGGAATCGATGCGAACATAGGGCTTTTCAATCAATAAAACTTATAATCTTGGGACTCCGGGCGGACATGGAGTCCGGTCGAGACAGGCTCAAACGAAAGACCATACCCACGGTGCCGTATTTCCTGATAACTGAAGCGTATTCAATGCGCGCACTCCATGAATAAATCCAGAATCCTGGGCTGGAGTTTGCTGGCGTTCATTATTTACTGCACGCTTGGTGCGGCCGTCTACTTCACCAGCCTGCTGGCGCTGCAACAGGGCGTGTTGTTGGATGTGCCCTGGATTGTTTCCGCCCAAAAATCCCTTTACCGCAACGGCATGGTCAACGCCAATAGCTGGCTGGGGAGACCCGATTGCATTACTCCGGATCTTGACCTGATTTACAAGCCCTCAAATGGCACCTGCAAGTTCGACGATATCGAATTCAAGACCACCCTTAACTTTACGGACGAGGGCCGGAATACCGGCGCCAAACCTGCTGGAACAGGGATCGCCGTCATTGGGGACTCTCATGCCATGGGCTGGGGGGTGAACGACCATGAAACGTTTTCTGCACATTTGCAAAGCTTGAGCGGACGCCCTGTATACAACCTTGGCGTAGCCAGCTATGGTACTGCACGGGAATTGATCCGGCTGGAAAAGTCTGGTGTATTGGACAAGGTCGACACCATCATTCTTCAGTACTGCAACAATGACAAAAGCGAAAACCTCAAGTTCGACACGGTTTCGCATCAGGAAGTGGCAGACAAGGTGTTTGCCGCAGACAAAGTCCCCACCGCACCTCAGCCCACCAAGCTCAAATATATTGCCAGGGGTTATGGGATGGCATTATCCGCACCGTTCCGCTCGCTGTCGGAGCAGTTGCGGCGCAAGAATTTCGATTCCCACTACGAAGCCTTTATTCCCGTCATGGAAAAACATCAGCCTGCGTTTAAAAGCAAGCGTGTAATTGTGTTCTACAGTAACCCATACGGGCAGAAATACCGTAATTTCCCCGTTGGTCAGGATGCCCGGCTGCCTAATGTTTATTTTGTGGATCTGGACCTGTCCCCCTCGATCTACCGCAAACTCGACAACCATCTGACCCCAGTTGGTCATCAGATCGCGGCGGAACGCCTTATAAAATACATGCAGTCCCTGCCATGAAACACTTGTCACAGAAACCTGTTTCATCATGAGCGCACACGAAGATTTATCCAGGAAAGACGAAAATCAGAAACAGACATCGGACAGGTTCTTCGGCCTGACTTTTTTTGTCTTCTTTCTGATCATTGCATGCTGGCCACTGCTGTGGCAGG
>CAYGMS010000152.1:1677-6195 GCA_964350905.1 uncultured Thiobacillus sp.
TTTCTGGCCGCGTCCTTGGCCGTGCCCGCGTGGTTGGCACCGCTCAACCGATTGTGGCTGAAATTCGGTGCATTGCTGCACCGTATCACCAGCCCGATCATCCTGGGGGTGATGTTCTTCCTGGTCATTACGCCGGTCGGGGTTCTCATGCGTCTGGCAGGCAAGGATCTGTTGCGCATGAAATTCGACAGCAACTGCACCAGTTACTGGATCAGGCGTGAACCGCCCGGTCCCGATAAAACCAGCCTCAAAAGACAATTCTAGGAGAACCCTTTTGTCCTTGTTTCGTGAACTGTGGGAATTCATGCGCGTACGCAAGAAATTCTGGTTGCTGCCCGCCATCCTTATCATGGTGCTTCTGGGTGGCTTGCTGCTGCTGGTGCAAGGCTCGGCTATTGCCCCCTTTATCTACACTCTATTCTGAAGCGGCGGCGCCATGTACACCCTGGGCCTTTCTGCCTATTATCACGATAGCGCGGCCGCCCTGCTCAAGGACGGCGACATCGTCGCCGCCGCGCAGGAAGAGCGTTTCTCGCGCAAGAAGCACGATGCCCGCTTTCCGGTCAATGCTATGAACTATTGCCTGGCCGAGGCCGGTATCTCGCTTGCGCAGGTGGACCAGGTTGCGTTCTATGACAAGCCTTTTCTCAAGTTCGAGCGCCTGCTGGAAACTTATCATGCCTTTGCACCGCGGGGGTTTAAGTCTTTTCGTATGGCGATTCCATTGTGGTTGCGCGAGAAACTGTTCCAGAAAGACCTGCTGGCGAAGGAACTGAAGCAACTGGCACCCGAAGTTAACTGGGCTGATCGTTTGCTGTTTTCCGAACACCATCTGAGCCATGCGGCCAGTGCTTTTTTCCCCTCGCCGTTCGATGAAGCCTTGGTGCTGACCATGGACGGCGTGGGTGAATGGACGACCACCTCAGCTGCTATCGGCCGCGGCAACAGTCTGGAAATCTTCAAGGAAATCCATTTCCCGCACTCGCTTGGTCTGCTCTATTCGGCCTTCACCTACTACCTGGGCTTCAAGGTCAATTCAGGTGAATACAAGGTCATGGGGCTGGCGCCTTACGGCGAGCCAAAGTATGCGCAGACCATCCTCGAGCATCTGGTCGATCTAAAACCTGATGGTTCCTACCGGCTGGATCAGTCGTATTTCGACTACTGCACCGGGCTGACCATGACCAATGCGAAATTCGATGCTTTGTTCGGTGCACCGCCGCGCAAACCGGACGACCCGCTGACCCAGCGTGAAATGGACTTGGCTGCCTCGGTGCAGGCCGTCACCGAAGAAGCCGTGCTCAGGATGACCCGCGCGCTGCGCGAGGAAACCGGTCTGGAAAACCTGTGCCTCGCGGGCGGGGTTGCGCTCAACTGCGTGGCCAATGGCAAGGTGCTGCGCGACGGTCAGTTCAAGCATGTCTGGGTGCAGCCTGCGGCGGGCGACGCTGGTGGTGCGCTGGGCGCAGCATTGGCTGCGCACCACCTGTATCGCGACCAGCCGCGGTCACCCCGTTCCGGGCAGGACAGCATGCCGGGATCCTACTTGGGGCCGCGCTATGATCAGGCTGATGTCGAGGCACGGCTGTCTGCGGTGGGTGCCCGCTTCAGCGTGCTGTCCGATACCGATCTGATCGATCGCACCGCAAGTCTGCTTGCCAGCGAAAACGTGGTTGGCTGGTTTCAGGGCCGCATGGAATTCGGCCCGCGCGCGCTGGGCGGCCGTTCTATCCTGGGCGACCCGCGCTCGCCCAAAATGCAGTCGGTGCTCAACCTCAAGATCAAGTACCGTGAATCGTTCCGGCCCTTCGCGCCTTCAGTGCTGCGCGAGCATGTTGCAGAATGGTTCGAACTGGATCAGGACAGCCCTTACATGCTCATGGTCGCGGATGTGGCGAACACGCATCGCATCAACACAGCCGATGCGGACGAGGGTCTGTTCGGCATCGAAAAACTCAAGGTGCCGCGCTCGACCATCCCCGCTGTCACGCACGTCGACTATTCCGCCCGCATCCAGACCGTGCATGCCGACACCAACCCGCGCTACCACGCGCTGATCTCAAGCTTTTACGATAAAACCGGCTGCCCGGTGCTGATCAATACTAGCTTCAACGTGCGCGGCGAACCCATCGTCTGCACGCCCGAAGATGCTTTCCGCTGCCTGATGGGGACCGGGATGGATGCGCTGGTGATCGGCAACTGTGTGCTGATGAAAGCAGATCAGGACCCGAGCCTGAAGCTGGATTACAAGAACGCGTTCGATCTCGACTGAGGTTTTGCAAGCCTCAACATGACACCGAACCCCCGCCTTGCGGCGGTTTAGTGTCGGCGTATCAGATGAACGGCCAGCGCACGCGCCTTCCCATACACGTCCCGCAAACCATGAGACACGCTTTTTTTCCTTAGGGCGTGGCGCGAGTAAATTACGTCGCACTCGTTTGCTTGTATCTCTGAATCATGACGTTTTTCGATCTCGCGTGAAACGACAGCAAAAAAATTATGCTCATATAGAACGCGACGGCGGGCTTCCATGATGGCGGGCAGACGCTTCTCGTATTCCTTGTCCAGGATGGCCTGACGAATGATGCGCGCCGCCCCGGCGGGATCCTTGATGTCGATAGGAATGAAGCTCTCCGCCGGGAAGTAGTCCGCAGCATTGGTGCAGCCTGCATAGAAAGGCAGGGTTAGCCCAAGAAACGCATCGGATAGTTTCTCTGTCCAGTGGTGCGGGCCGATGTAGTTTTCGATGGCCACGGAATAGCGGTATGCGTTCAAAGCCTCGGCCTTGTCATCCAGCGGGCGCGCGCCACGGCCATAGACGTGCATCTCGGGTAACAGCCGCATCAGGCTTTGCATGAAATTGAAGCGTTGATGATGCAGGGTGTGCCGCATCCGCTTGGGCGAGAACACCATGGACAGGTCGTGGGTCTTGTCCAGAGGCGGGTGCGCGGCCATGTCATCAAATGGAATGATGCGCTCACCGCCAACCCCATAGAACCAGTGCAGTCCCGCTTGGGAGAATGTTCTGTCCGGATGGGGCAAGGCCCATGCCTCCTGGCTCGTGATGACACAGCCGAACTGGCTCACGTAGGCGTTGCCGAAGTGTTTGATTGAGGAGGGCTCGCTGGTCGTGAGCAGGGTGTGCGAAGCGGGACAGGCCAGTTTCTCGTGACGATGCTTGCGCGCCTCGCCATGTCGTGCCGGCAGGTCGTCATACACCACCAGCCAGTCGTAATTGCTGTCCTCAGGGTCAAAACTGAACTGGCAATTCCCCCATTCCGGAATATCGCCGGGCAACTGGTGTCGCAAGACAGCCTGCGGTATCGTCGCCATAACCTTGACACGGATTTTAGAGGGCGTATCGGGAGCCTGGTTTTTCATGTTTGTGGGGCAGGGGCGGATGCCTGAATGCTTTTATAATGAGGCGAATTTTTACATCTCAGGATGAACGGGCGGATACGCCCTGGGATGGTCGACGGTTTTCTTGCTTGTTTGTCCCGATGGAAGGAATTTCCAGCCTTGGCTGAAATACGATTTTCGATTGTCATTGTCCATCGTAATGGTGCTCAAATGCTATTGAGTGCCATTGCATCCCTGATTCAGGCGGTTGGCAGCGATGACGAAATCATTCTTGTTGATAACGGTAGCACAGATGCGTCCGTGAAACAGGCGAAGGCGGCCTACCCCGCTATTCTCATGATCGAAAATGGTTGCAACAATGGTTTTGCCCGTGCCTGCAATCAGGGCCTGGCAGCGGCACGGGGACAGTATGTGCTGTTCCTGAACAATGATGCCTTCCTGCCGCACGATGCATTGGACCGCTTTGCCGAGGGTTTTTCGGCGTTCCCTCAAGCGGCATTGATCGGCGGACAATTGGTCGGCGAGGACGGTGTGCCGCAGCGCTCTGCAGGCGTGGCTCCCACTTTTCTTTCCGAATTGGGGTTGGTGCGTCGCAAGCCGCCAGATGTCTCCCGTTTCAAAGAGCCTGTCGAGGTCGAGACGCTGGTCGGCGCGTGCATGGCATTCCGCCGTGTGTTGGCGGATACCGTTGGCCTGATGGACGAGGATTTTTTCTTTTATTTCGAGGAAACCGAGTGGTGCGTCCGTCTGCGAAGGCAGGGGTGGCAGGTTTTGATCGACCCCCGTATCCGCGTTACGCATCTCAAGGGAGCAAGTACCCGTGCCATTCGGCGTGATGCGCAGGTCGAGATGTTCCGCTCCCGTCTGCTGTATTACAGGAAAACGATGCCTCTGCTTCTTGCAATACCGCTGTCAGTCTGGCGGGTGCTTCGGTTAGTGATCAATACCCTGTCCTATTTGTTTATGGGGGTTTTAACCCTGGGGCTGCTCAGGAAGGTGCGTACCAGGCTCATGGTTTATCTGACCCAGTTGGCCTGGCTGCTCAGCGGCTGTCCTTCACGATGGGGCTTGCCCGACAAATGCACCAAGCAGCTGTAATCGATCAAAGGCCTATGGAAAAACTACCCTTATCTGTTTTTATCATCGCCAAGAATGAGG
>CAYGMS010000153.1:0-6170 GCA_964350905.1 uncultured Thiobacillus sp.
CCACCACTCAAGCCCAAGGACATCTGGGCCATCCGAATCCACCTCCAAAACGAACATCACGTTCGCGACCTGGCCATGTTCAACCTGGCGATCGACAGCAAGTTACGTGGATGCGATTTGGTGAATCTGCACGTTCGGGACGTGACGCACGGTAACCAGATATTGCCCCGAGCGATGGTCATGCAGCGAAAGACCCAACGCCCGGTGCAGTTCGAATTGACCGAGCCGACCAGGTCAGCCATCTTGGCATGGATCGAAATGGCAAGTTTGAGGCCGGAGCACTATCTGTTCCCCAGCCGCTTGGCGAAATCACCTCATGTTTCTACGCGCCAGTACGCCCGCATCGTGCATCAGTGGGTTGCCGCCATCGGACTCGATTCAACGGTCTATGGCACGCATACCATGCGACGGACCAAGGCGACACTGATCTACAAGCGAACCAAAAACCTAAGAGCCGTCCAACTCTTGCTCGGCCATACCAAGCTGGAGAGCACTGTTCGCTACCTCGGGATCGAGGTCGATGACGCGCTTGAGATCTCGGAGCAGATTGAAATCTAGCAGTGGGGCAGGACACAGTCCGCAATAGGATGCTTTGCTGTCGTTGCTTAGGTAGTGTCTCAACGGCCGCAAAGGCCGAGTTCCTGCCAACGACCAAGCATCCATGAATGTCTGCTTCATAGTTGAGCGCCCTCAACGGGTGCATAATCCGTCTGCCGCCGGTCTCCTTTTTCATAACGTAACATAGAGACCTGGCACTGAAAAGACTGATAAAAATCATTGGGATAAAACACTATGACGGCCGTCTCTATATTAATAAATGTCCGGACCAATGGGTCTCTTGAAAAACTGTTAGGCGTATAAATAGGAGAGGCAGATGGAGCCATTATTTGATCTTAATTGCGAGCTTGTCGGTTGGATTGATCCAGGCAACCATATTTTCGACACAGACATGAATTGGGTTGCATATATTGCAAACGACCATGCTTGGTCATCACAAACGGGGAACTGGCTTGGACCTGTAAATGGATTGAACTGCCTTGATCAAACAGGTAAGCCCATCGCATGGAATCCCAATGAATCAGTTGAGGGCTCAATGCGTCCCATGCGTCCTATGCGGGCCATGAGAGCAATGCGACCAATGCGACCTATGTTGCCCATGCGCCCAATGAGACCTATGAGGCCCATGACTCCAATGGGTGGTTGGTCTCAAATGGATTGGGCTGCTTGGATGGGGCAATAAATGCCTAACCATCGCGTCAACGCGGATTGCTTTTTCCGCTAGCGCTCCAAAAGCAACCGGTTACGCTAGCCGTTACATCGAAGAAACAACCAAAAGGAGTCTCACTATGGCCGACAAGAAAGTCATCTTCATTGCCTTCGCAATCGAGGACGAACGCATCCGAGACATGATTAAGGGTCAGTCTTTGAATACCAAATCACCATTCGAGTACGTAGATATGTCGGTTAAAGAAGCCTACGACGAAGAGTGGAAAAAGAAGGTGCGGACTCGTATTCTTCGGTCTGATGGTGTCCTCGTAGTTGTCAGCAAGAACTCCCTGAGCTCCAGTGGACAGAAGTGGGAGATTCAGTGTGCCAAGGAAGAAAAAAAGAAGATTCGGGGCATCTGGGCCTACAAGGAAGATCGCACCGACCTTGCCGGTGTGAATACGATGGTTTGGACATGGGACAATATCGCTAACTGGATCGATAGCCTCTGATGCGCAAAGCACTTATCGTCGGTATCGACTACTACACCAACGTTTCGGCGCTCCACGGCTGCGTGAACGATTCGTTCGCAGTTAAATCCATGCTTGATCGGCACGCTGATGGTTCGGTTAATTTCGGTGTGAAACATCTAGCTGCCGCTGGATTAGGTGCGCCAGTTGAACGAGACGAACTTCGGCAGGCAATCGAAAGCCTTTTCACTGGTGATGGCGAGGTTGCACTCTTTTACTTTGCTGGCCACGGCCACATTGAAGCAACGGGTGGGTACCTCTGCTCTTCCGACGTCAAAACTGGAAACGACGGCGTGCCATTGGCTGAGATCATGATTATGGCCAATCAGTCGAAGATTCAAAACCGCGTAATTATTCTCGACAGCTGTCACAGTGGCGTCGCGGGAGGAAACGCATTGCAGCAGAACGTGGCCGAGATCAGCGAAGGAGTGACCATCCTCACAGCCTCGACCGCAGAACAGTATGCAACCGAAGAAAATGGAGCCGGTGTATTCACCAGCTTGTTTGTCGATGCTCTCGGCGGTGCTGCCGCAAATCTCGTCGGCGACGTGACACCGGGTGGCATATACGCGCACGTAGATCAGTCGCTCGGACCGTGGGCGCAGAGGCCCGTTTTCAAAACTAACGTTAAGCGCTTCGTCTCCTTGCGAAAGGTGCAACCATCCTTGGAACTCGCCGAGCTTCGTCGGATTTCAGAGTTTTTCCCTACTACCGGCTTTCAATTCCAACTCGACCCAACCTATGAGCCTGAGCGACATGACTCGTGGGATACTAACCCGCAAGACATTTCTGCCCCTGACCCTGATCACAACGCGATCTTCAATATCCTACAGAAATACAACCGTGTAGGGCTTGTCGTGCCAGAGGGCGCGCCGCACATGTGGCACGCTGCCATGGAGAGTAAGACTGTCCGCCTCACAGCTCTCGGCGAGCACTATAGGCGGCTAGCCGCAAAGAGCCTTTTATAGGAGTGACGGCTTGATGAATCGTAATAATCACAACGGAGCCATGATTTAAGTCAGTGCCAACGTGACCTGGCATAACAAATCATTCAAGCCGACGCCGCTTCGCGGCGCGGCTTAATTCATTCGTTAGTGCGAAAAGTCAGCGATGAACCAAGAGGAGTATCAAGAGTATCGGGCTCTTAGGCAGCAAGTCGAAGAACATCCTGGACTCCAATACCTCGAGAGCCGTCGAATACACGACAACAGCTTGGAAATTTATGGCGGGAACTTCAAGGAGCTTTCAGGCTTACTCAGTTTTATCGAGAATCCGGGAACATATCTGCGCCCTGAGGTTGATGAGAAAAAGCGATCTGAGTTGTTTTCTGAGCTTCACCGCCATCTTCATAATTACTTGGCAGCAGCAGAGTCGTTGGCGTCCCATACTCGTAGCTACATCAAACACCGACACTCGGATGACAAAATCGGTTCAGCGTATTCAGACAAAGTACGGGAAGTGTTTTTGGGTCATGTGCCGACAGTGCTGATCAAAGATTTTCGCAACTATTTTCTGCACGCGGGTTTACCAAAATCCTCCATCCGTGAAACGTTTAACGTTGATACGGGGGAGCCACCAAGAATTCAGGTGCTGATCAAAGTCGAAGAGCTGCTGAAGTGGAAGAAATGGTCAAGTGCGAGTAAAGAGTTTTTGCGCTCGCAAGAGAAAGTGCTCCGCTTGAGCCGATTAGTCGCCGATTACCACAATAACGTCGTCTCGTTTTATGGGTGGTTTGATGAGTTGTTGGATGTCGAGCATGGGGAAGAAGTTGAAGAGATGAATGCCCTTGCAGCCAAAGTTATAGCCATGGAAAAAGCGAGGCGCTAACAAGGTGGTCAACATCGTTCGCTTCGCACACAGGGTCGCGCAGCAAGCTGCGCGCCCGTTACCACGGCGTTAGCCATTATCGGGACAGGCGCAAATGAGTAAGTTCGAACAAGAGTTTCTTGAAAGCTACCTACGTTTTGGTCTTGGCTCCATGCCGAAATCGGATATTGACGCACTCGTAATGCACCTTATCGATCGTTACGGATTTGACGGGTCTCCAACTTGTCTTTTAGGACCGCATTCCATGGGCTTGTGCCGTAAGCTTGTGGCATCAGATTGATGACTTCATCAGCACCGCCATGCTCTCGGCCGATAAGCGTCTGTCGGACGAAGCTGCCGACCTAGCGGGTTCGGGTGCCTTTCACAAACTCGAGCGAGGTCTGAAACAGCTCGAGATCCTTCTCGTACTCAGCCGCCTCGGCGCGGTCGATTTGTACCCATTCCCTGGTGCTAGCCATACCGCCGGGCTGAAACGGGACGACGTCGCCCCTTGAGAACTGCAGTTCGGTCGCGGTAGCGGCGGGCAGGCGCAGCCCGACACCGCCACCGCTGATGCAGGCGAACATCTTGTCGCTGACGAAGTAGGCATCAAGGCCGCTGATTTTTCTTGCGCTGACGCCAGGGAGTTTGAGAAGCAGGGCGTCGATCAATGCCTTGCGACTGGATTCGGGTGTATCAGTATTCAAGGAGGATCCGCCGGGGTTGTCATGAACAGAGTCATTGAATCATAAAGACAAGGTCCATGTGGTTAATCCTGGAAGTCAGAGTGCGCTTCAAGTCAGGCGCATGCATGCAATCGTTCCGGCTTGCACCGTTTGCATATCGTGATCGGAAGATCAACGCCTTGACGGTGGGGCCTGTGAATCAAAGCGTTCGCAGAAAACGCCCCGCCGTATAGGCGGGGCGTCGAGGGTGTTGATCAATCGCCCTTGCTGCGCGACCAGATCAGGTTGTGCACGCCATCCTCGCCCTCGACCAGACGGGCGTAGATGGTCGCCGGGAACGACGGATCATCCAGGGTTACCGACAGGTAAGGCCGTTCCGCCTTGCTGACCTTCTTCCACGCCGCGCCGATCTCGTAATTGCCGGCGACGATGCGGTAGTTGGGAGCGTTCTCGCTCTCCCCGGTGTTCGGGACGAATTTGACCTTGACGTTGAGCGTCAGGGTGCGAACCGTGCCGGTGAAGCTGTCGTTCTGTGCGGTGAAGGTGCCAATGTTTGCCATGATGAATCTCCTTTTGGTGGTGCAAGGTCGCGCCCATCGCGGCCTTGTCGGTGATCCGATGGGTGAGGGTCGGGCGGGCTGCATCGCGCAGCGGCCGCAACAGCGTGGAGGACCGGGAGGAACAAGAAATTTGTTTCGCGAGGAAGGCACGTAGTGCCGGGGAAATTTGTTGGGCCGGACGGTTGCAGCCATGAAGCCCGAGGCGCAGCCGCTGCCTCGCCAGGATTCACGACAAGCCAAGGCCGCCGTTGGGTGCGACTCCATCCGAAAGGCATCATGGCACTGGCATCTCCGCACAGAAGCGTCGCCGGCACGCACCTCATCGCAGTCAAGGTCAGTCCGAATCATCCGGGATGAACGCCCCTTGTGCATTGACGCAGGTTTGATCGTTCGTAGCGTGGCTGCGGAAGGGCAGGGTGGACGGCCTGTCGTGAGCTGCCATCGTTCATGGCGACCTGCCCGCCAGTGTCGGGGGCAGCGTGCTACTGCACAACTGGCGCAGCAAGGTTTGTCATACTCGCCGCCCAGCCTTCGGCAGGGCTCGCATCAAGGGAGGGACGGGTCGTTGGCTGTTAAAACGCGCGCGGCAAGTGTGCCGCGCGCGACGCGCCAAAAATAGCCCCGGCGGGCAACTTGACGGGCTTCCCGCTTACCTGCCCGAATCAGCGACCGGGGTAACTCCTTCCGGGGCCTCCGGCTCCACTGCGCGCTGCATCAGCGGCAGCCAGCCCGAACCCACCGCCAGCCGTTCCGCTTCGCTGGCCAGCGCTTTCTTCTTGAGTTGGGTCAGACGTGCTGCAGACTCCGGCGCTGGCAACTGAGGGGGCAAAGCCCCCTCGCATGTCAGTTCTTGAGCCGCTTCATCTCTTCGGCCAGTATCCACAGCGCCCGGTTGACCTTGACGTTCTGGTCTATGCCCTGGATGGCGCGGGTGCGGTTCCTGCGTCCGTTGGCCATGCGTGCGGACAGTCCGCCCTGCACCAGATTTTCCTGCACGCGGTTGAACGTGCTCCACAGGTCGGGCCGGTCGTCGTCCCGGCGTCGAGGCCGCAGCAATTGTGTTTCCGTGATGGGCGCAGGCTTGATCGGGTCATCGTATTTCAGCGACAACGCGGCGCGGGCAAATGCCTCTGATTCGCCGTGCTTGAGCGTAATGGCGGCCATATCTTCCCGACGTTCCCGTACCAGCTCGAACCCGTCCAGCACATCGTAGGCGCCTTCGATCACCTGGCCGATCACATCGCCCTTGTGCGGGATGCGCAGGTCGGCCACGGTGTCGCCGCACACCAGCCCATTGCTGCACACGAAACGGAACATTCCGGCCAGCATCTGATAGCTGCTGGTGCCGTCGTGCGAGTTCAGCAGAATGATTTCGTTGGCCT
>CAYGMS010000154.1:0-6157 GCA_964350905.1 uncultured Thiobacillus sp.
TGTTCCACCGCAAACACAGCGGCTTCCACCCGCGATGACATATTCAATTTGGCCAGGATATGGCGCACATGCAGCTTGACTGTGTCGTGACTGATGTCGAGGGCGCGGGCGATGGCCTTGTTGCTTTCACCACGCGACAAATGTGTGAGGATTTCGCGCTCGCGCGGGGTCAGCGCGTCGAGCAGGGAATTCGCATCCTGGCCTTTCTGATCGTAGAGCCGGACCAGTTTGGCGGTCATGGCCGGAGCGACGACGGTTTCGCCGCGCTGGGCGCGCTGGATGGCATCGACCACTTCGTCGGGTTCCATGCTCTTCAATAGATAGCCGTTGGCGCCGGCACGCAGGGCGCGCGCCAGATCGTCTTCAGCTTCGCTCAGCGTGAGGATGAGAACGGGCAGGTCAAACTTGTCTGCGCGCAGTTGCTGCATCAGGGTGATGCCATCGGTGCCGGGCATGTTCAGATCGAGAATGAGCACGTCGGGCCGGTGGGCTTTCAGCAGCGGGGCAACGTCGTCCGGGTTGCCGGTGAAGGCGGTGACTTCGATGCTGCCGCTTTGCTCAAGCAGTTCGGCCAGCCCCTTGCGGAACAGGGTGTGGTCGTCGACGAGGATGATGCGGGTGAGACTCATGCGGCGTGTTCGGGTTTATGTTGAGGGAAGGCGAGGCGGATGACGGTGCCACCGGCGGGTCGGCTTTCGACCGTGAGTTTACCGTTCAGCCTGGCTGCGCGCTCGCGCATGATGGTGAGGCCGAAGCTTTTGCCCATGGTGGACGACTCGTCATTCTTCTTTTGCACACCCACGCCATCGTCGGCGACATTGACCAGGTATTTGCCATCTTCGAGGTCAAAGGTGATGACAACATGGCGCGCCCGGGCATGCTTGGCGATGTTGTAGAGCGATTCCTGGATGATGTGGAAGACTTGGATTTCCTCGTCGGGTGACAGCGAGACATCCTGCACCAGGTTGAGAAAATCGACATCGGCATTGGCTTTCTTGCGAAAACTCTTGGCGAGTTCCTGGATGGCCGGCACCAGCCCGCGCGGGTTGATGCGGTCACGATACTGGGTGATGAGATCGCGCAGGTCGGCGTAAGCGAGGTCGACGGCTTCCTCGACATCAACCAGGTAGCGGTTGGCCTTGGGGTAATCCTCGCGGTGCATCGCATCGGATAGCACGGTGAGCCGCATCTTGGCGTAGGCCAGCGTTTGCGCCAGCGAATCATGAATCTGGTTGGCCAGCATCTGGCGTTCGTTCATCAGCGAGATACGCATGTTCTCGCGGGTCAGACGGGCGTTTTCCAGCGCAATGCCGAGGTGTTCGCTGATCGAGCGGAACAGCAGGCGCACATCTTCCGGGACGGCTTTGCCTTCTTCCATGAACAGGTTGTAAACACCCATCACCTGGTTCTTGTGCATCAGCGGCACGGCCACCACCGTATTGCAGGTATCGCTGAAATAGGCGTCGTTGGCCTGACGCTTGCAGTAGGCTACGTTGTTCCAGCTGCTGACCGACACCTCGCGTGCGGCCTTGCCGCACACGCCGCAGTCCACGCTGACCAGGGTCTCATGCTCGACCAGTTCAGGAGGCAATCCCACTGAGCCGATCAGCCGCAGATGAGTGCGATCATCCGTGATGATGCGTACCGCGCCTGCCTGGGCGCCCGCCAGGCGGATCATGGTCGAAAGAAAACGCCCTAGCAGCTGTTCGACATTGGAGTCGGTGGACAGGCTGGTGGTGATTTCGGACAGCACCCGCAATGCCGGGATGCTGACATCTCCGGAATCGGTGGGCGTGTGCTGAATCAGCGGATGGGTGTTGTCTATCATGGCGTGGGAATGGGCAGCGTGCTTTTCAGCATATCTGATTTACACGTAATCCCAAGTGAGACTTCACGGGGCTGGCACCGCTTCCGGCGCCGGTGCTGGCGTGGCCTGTGAGCCGAGGGGCACCGGGACGACCACGCTGGGCTCGAGATCTTCCGGGAAGCCGCCCCGGCTGGGCGGTTCCTTGGCAGGGGGGGCCGCCTGGCTGGTGGCACCGTCCGGTTTTTCCTTCACCGGCGCGCGCGGAATTATGGGCACAGGCGGCTCGAGCGGCGGGATGGCCTCGGCTTCTGCAGCAGGAGCAGGTGCAAGCGGCGCTGGCGGGGCAGGTGGTTTCGGATACAGGTAGGGCCGCAACTGGGGCAGCAGGGTTTTCAGGATCTGCGCGGTCAGCGAACTGGTAAAGCCGAACTGTCCAGCCTGTTCACCCGGAACCAGTGCCGTCAGGGTGCCGAAATAGCGGTCGCCCAGATAGAACACAAAGGTGGCGGTCCGGTTGACCACGCGTGACTCGAGCAACTGCCCGCCCTTGCCGTAGCGTTCAAAGCGGTGGTCACCGGTGCCCGTTTTGCCACCGATGGTGACGGGTTGATCGGCCGCATCCTTGAGGGCGCCCGCCAGGCGTCCGGCGGTTCCGCTTTCAACCACCTGCGCGAGCGCACGGCGCACGGTCTGCGCCACTTCGGCCGGCATCAGGCGCTGACCTTTGGCCGGTTTGAGCGACAGGCGGGTTTCATACGGCGTTTGGGCGGCGAAAAGCAGATCGGTCAGGCTGATCATCGGTGAGCGCACGCCATCGTTGACCAGAATGCTCATCAGTTCGGCCAGCGCAGCGGGGCGGTCACCCGAACTGCCAATGGCGGTGGCATAGGATGGCGTGATGTTGTCGAACGGATAGCCCAGGCGTTTCCAGTCGTTGAGCAGGCCGTCGAAGGCCTCGACTTCGAGCAGGCTCTGGATGCGGATGTCCTGTGCGTTTTTGCGGCTGGTCTTGAATAGCCAGGTGTAGACCTCGCGGCGAGCGATTCCACCCTGCTCGTTCAAGGTCTTGAGATCGGTTTTGGGCGCGGCACGCAGGACTTTCACGACCCACAACTCCAGCGGGTGAATCTGCGAGACGTAGCCGCGGTCAGCCAGATTGTAGGCGCTGATTTCGTGGGTTTTGTACATCGACTCCAGTGTTTTCTGGCTCAGGCTCTCGCTGGCGGGAATGTACTTGTGCAGGGCGGCGACATAGGTCTCGAAGCCGGCCCGGGGTTCCAGATAGCGGAACACCGAGGTGAAGCGCCGGGGATTGCCGTGGACCCGCGCATACAGATCTTCCGCCATTTGTGCCGGCGCAAGCTTTTTGTGGCGCTGGTAAAAGCGGTTGATGAAAACGCGACCTTCCTGTTCCACGAAGCGCTCCAGATAGGCTTCACGCAGGGGGTTGTTGGCATCATCGAGAATGCGTGCCGCTGCACCCGGCGTATCGCTGGCGTAGTGCAGCACGATGTCGCGCATGATGCGAATGTAGACCAGGTTGACCGAGTTGCGGGTGGCTTCCCAGACATCCATTGAGCGGCTGTTGTCCTTGGAATCGAAGTTGGCAAAATTATGTAGGCCGCCTCCGGTGAAGAAGGTTTGCGGCGTCGCGGAGTAGGTGCGGCTCATGGCCGCATTCAGCAGTGCATCCAGCTTGATGCCCGGCTGGCTCAGCAGCGTGGCCGCCACCCATTGCGACAGCACATTGCGCTGCGGCTGGGCTTTCTGCTTGAGTACGGCGGCATCGAGCGTGTGGTATTCGTTGTGCAGGCGCGCAATGATTTCGAGGTAGGTCACCAGTGTGCGCAGTTTGGCGGTGGAGCCCAGATCCAGCCGTGCCTGACTGTTGATGTCAAAGGGCTGGTTGAGGTTGTCCGCCTGGATGCGCAGCACATTGCCGAGCGCGGTTTTTTCGTACAGGGTGAGGCTGTAGATGACGTTGGCGATCGGGTTTTCAGGCTTCAACAAGCGGTGGCCGATTAGGCCCGATGCAGCCGCGGCCTCAGGCTGGGCCAGGCTTTGGAGATAGGTGCTGACGAGTTTTTGCGTCGGCTGGTTGATGGTGGTCTTGACCTGCAGATCCAGCCGGTCGAGATCGTAGAGTCGCGGCTCGCCCAACAGGGCCGCGACTTGAATGCGCTGGGCATTGGTGGCTTTCTGGTCGACAAAACGCGGGGCCGGGGGATCGATCCGCATCTTGGTGCTGCGCAGCTTGATCTGCTTGGCACGTCCGGCCATTTCGGCGGAGATCACGTTGGCACTGGCCAGCAGATCCAGGTGGTCGTCCGTCAAGGCATCCAGCGCCTTGCGATTGGATGCCAGGTAATACGAAGGACGCCGTTCCGCCACAATCAGGGACAGCGCATGCTTGAGCGCGCTGGCATAGGCGGTGTCCTTGGCAGTGGGTTTTCTGGACAGCGTGCGATTGGTTTCAGCAAAGTCCAGTCCGTACCAGGCCCATAGCCCATCGCCCACGCCATTGACTTCGCCGATGCGCGGCGCGGCGGCCAGCGGCACCGTGTTGAGGTAGGCCATGACGGTTTTGCGCCGCATGGGCAGGGTGTTGGCGCCATCCAGATAGGCACGCAGGCTGGCGGTGGCCATCTGGCGCAGTTTCTCACCCATGCTGCTGGTCAGGCCTTCGGGCGAATGCCGGTATTTTTCAATCTGCGTCGGCAGCGTGCTGCCACCCGGCACGTTGCGGTTGGTGTCGATGAAGCTGATGCCTTTTTCCAGCAGGGCCTGGGCGAGCCGGTCCCATTCCACCGCCGGGTTGCGGGTGGGATACTGCTCGGTCAGCAACTCGCGGTTTTCAATGTAAAGCAGCGCATCGACCAGTACTTCTGGTATGTCCTCGAAGCGTTCGTAGACGCGTGACGGATGCATGCCCTGATAGAGCAGTTTGTCGTCGTTGTCGAGCAGGCTGAGGCCGGCATGGTCTTTCTCGTGATACGGCAGGAACAGGCCGAGGTCGCTCACCCGTGCCATCTGGACGGTGATTTTGGCCTGCTGGTCAATTTTCCAGCCGGCCTTGTCGAGCCGTTGCAGATAGTCCGGCAGTTTGCTGTAACCCAGGCGTATGTCATAGGGGCCTTCACCCGGATAACGGATGCGCGTGGATGGTCCATCCTGCATCTTCCAGGTCATCTTCTGTGCTGTTTTGGCGAGGTATTTCGCCTCCACTGCCGATGACAGCAATTCCCAGGCGATGAGTCCGACTATCCCGACTGTCAGCAACAGTATGCCAAAACCGATCAGCAGACGACGTGGGACTTTATGCATGGTTTAAAGGTAATAAGGAGTGATGGATGCGTTTGCAACCCTGACAGGAATTGTGCAGAGCGGCGTGAAGCAGATCGTGTATTGTAAACGCCAAAGGGGGGAGCCCAAACGGTGGACTGGCCTTGCGGGTGTTCTTAATTGGCCCTGTTCATGTCGCTGGTTTGACCTGGCCGGCGCATGCAGCGTGCGCTATATCCAGTCGCGCGCGATCAGATAATCGCTGTACAACTGCGCTTCGGCAGTGCCAGGCTCGGGATGCCAGTCGTAACGCCATTTCACAGCGGGTGGCAGCGACATCAGGATCGACTCGGTGCGCCCGCCCGACTGCAGGCCGAACAGGGTGCCGCGATCGAACACCAGGTTGAACTCGACATAGCGCCCGCGTCGGTATGCCTGGAAATCGCGCTCGCGCTCTCCATAGTCCATGTCCTTGCGACGCTCGAGGATCGGCAGATAGGCACTGAGGAAGGCATTGCCCACGCTCTGCACCATGCCGAAGGCGTGGTCGAATCCGCCTTCGGAAAAGTCATCGAAAAAGATGCCGCCGATGCCACGCGGCTCGTTGCGATGCTTGAGGAAGAAATAGCGGTCGCACCATTCCTTGAAGCGTGGATGCAAATCAGCGCCAAACGGGTCGAGTGCCGCTTTACAGGTGGCATGGAAATGCCGCGCATCGTCCTCGAAACCATAGTAAGGCGTGAGATCCATGCCGCCGCCGAACCACCACACCGGCGCTTCGCCGTCTTTCATTGCGACGAAGCAGCGTACGTTCATGTGCACGGTAGGCGCGTAGGGGTTGCACGGATGCAGTACCAGCGACACCCCCATTGCTTCCCAGCGGCGACCGGCGAGTTCCGGCCGGTGGGCGCTGGCTGAGGGGGGTAGCTGGCTGCCCAGAACATGCGAGAAATTGACGCCGCCACGTTCCAGTATCTGACCTTCTTCAATCAGCCGGGAAATGCCGCCGCCGCCATTCAAGGCAGGCACAGCCTTGTCTCTCTCTCCCATTTGGGGGGAGGGCGGGGA
>CAYGMS010000155.1:0-6127 GCA_964350905.1 uncultured Thiobacillus sp.
CAGCCATCGCCATGAGCCTGGGCGTGGTGGGAATCACCGCCACCATCACGGCCATGGACCACTGGCGGCGCGGCAATGTGGTGGTGCGCGTTGCACTGGTGTTCGGCCTGTTCGGCGTAATGGGTACCTTCGCCGGGGCACGGCTGGGCCTGCTGACACCAGTGGTGATTCAGCTTGGTCTTTTCGCCCTGGTGATGTATGCCGCCGCCTGGCGCATGTTGCGCCCTGCCAAATTGAAACCGGCACAGTCGGTTGCAGCATCGGCAGACGGATTGGTTGTCACGGCTGACGGGTCGGCCGTCATCAGCACGTGCCACCATTTCTTCTCTCCGTGCATGGGCCGCATCGCCCTGCACGGCATCGGCGTCGGCGTGCTTACCGGGCTGGTGGGTGTGGGCGGCGGCTTTCTGATCGTGCCCGCCCTGGTATTACTCTCCGGCATCCCGATAAAACAGGCGGTGGGTACCTCGCTCGCCATTGTTGCCGCCAAATCCTATGCCGGCTTCGCCGGCTACATGGGTGGCGTACCGATCGACTATGCCCTGATGGGCGCCTTCACCGGCGTCACGGTGCTCGGCAGCCTTGTCGGCGCGCACCTGTCGTCACGCATTTCGCACGACACCCTGAAAAAAGCCTTCGCCTGGTTTCTGGTGGCAGTGGCCACCTATATCCTGTTCAAGAGCGTCATCGGAGGGTGACGATGCACACCATGACAACTGCCATGATGCCGACCCGGTCGCGCAGCAACATCCTGATCCTGGCGCTGAGCCAGGCCTTGATGCTGTCCGCCATTGTCCTGTCGATGGCGCTCGCCGCAATCCTCGGCGGCATGCTCGCGCCCGACAAGGGACTGGCGACGCTTCCCATTGCCGTGATGGTGATCGGCACGGCCATTGCATCGCTGCCCGCGTCGATGCTCATGCGCCGGCATGGGCGGCGTCCGGGCTTCATGATCGGCGCGCTGCTTGGCATCGCTGGCAGTCTGCTGTGTGCCTATGCGCTCCACGAATGGTCATTTATCCCCTTTGTCGCCGGACACTTTTTGCTTGGCAGCTATCAGGGCTTTGCCAACTACTATCGCTTCGCTGCGGTCGAGGCCGCCGGCCCGGGCCAGGCCAGCAAGGCCATTTCCCTGGTGGTGGCGGGCGGCGTGGTCGCGGCCTTCCTCGGCCCCCAGCTCGGCCAGTGGGGACGCGACTGGATCGGGGGAGAGATATTTGTCGGCTCCTATCTGGCGCAGGGTGCCTTGAGTCTCATCGCATTGCTTCTGATCTCCCGCCTCCACCTTCCCAGGGTGGCCGCTGCGCACGATGGCTTCGTGCGCCCGCTCCGCGAAATCCTGAGCCAGCCCGCCCTGCGGGTTTCGATCTTCGGTGCCGCCATCGGCTATGCCGTCATGATCATGGTGATGACGGCGACCCCGCTGGCGATACTGGGCTGCGGTTTGCCTGGAACAAGTGTGACGTCGGTGATCCAGTGGCATGTGGTCGGCATGTTCGCGCCGTCCTTCTTCACCGGCTCGCTGATCAAGCGCTACGGCGCGCCGCGCATCATGCAGGCCGGGTTCATCCTGCTGCTCGGTAACGTCGTGCTGGCCTTGTCAGGTGTCGAGTTCCTGCATTTTCTGTCGGCATTGGTGCTGCTCGGTGTCGGCTGGAATTTTGCCTTTATCGGTGGCACCGCGCTGCTGACCCAGACCTATCGGCCTGCCGAGCAGTTGAAGATCCAGGCGGTAAACGAATTCGCTGTTTTCGGCCTGGTGGCACTGGCCAGTCTTTCGGCGGGCTGGCTTTATGACCGCTTCGGCTGGGTCACGCTGAACCTTGCTGTGGTTCCGTTTCTGCTCGCTGCGCTGATCGCAACCATCGGCATCGAGCGTCAGACGCGCCAGGCAGTGCCGGCGGTTTGACGCTGCACACTTCCGAATGCCCATAAACCGTCTGGAGCCGATCAAATGAATCCTGCCAACTACGATGCCTGGTATGACACCCCACGCGGTCGCTGGATCGGTGAAACCGAATTCCGTCTGGCCTCGCGTCTACTGAATGCAAGGCCGGGCGCGCATCTGCTCGATGTCGGCTGCGGCACCGGCTGGTTCACGCGCCGTTTCGCACAGCAGGGTCTGCACGTCACCGGTCTTGATTTCAATCCGGAATGGCTGGCCTATGCCCGCGCGCGCAGCGACCCCACCCTGCGCTGGGTGGAGGGTGATGCGCAGGCACTGCCATTCCCCAACGCCCATTTTGACCATGTGCTGTCCATTGCTGCGCTCTGCTTTGTGGACGATGAGCAAAAAGCCGTTGCAGAAATCGTGCGTGTGGCACGGCGCAGCTTTGTCATCGGCTGGCTGAACCGATCCAGCCTGCTTTACCGGGACAAGGGGAAAAATGGCGGCAGCGGCGCTTATCAGGGCGCGCGATGGCATACCGCTGGCGAAATCCTGGCCATGTTTTCCGATATCCCCGCATGCCGCCTGACCATTCGATCGGCTATTTTCCTGCCCTCAGGAACACGCTGGGCGGCCTTGCTGGAGCAAGGCGTACCCAATGCCGTGCGCTGGGGCGGGCTGCTTGTGTTGCATGGCGAAAAGATTTGAGTTGAATACGTGAAACGAACCGGATTGCCAAGGCCGGTTCTGAAGCTCAACCGCCCTCAACCCACAACGTTTTCCTGGAACTGTTGCTGGATTTCATCGATCAGGGCACGGTTTTCGATGAGCGCATTGACACAGTGCACATCCAGCTTCTTGCCGGCCAGCTTGCGCAACAAATCGAAGGCATCGTCGTTGCTCCAGGCGGGCTTGTAAGGCCGGCGGCTGGTGAGTGCATCAAAAATATCGGCCACGGCGACGATGCGTGCCTCAATCGGAATATCCTCGCCAGAGCGTCCATCCGGATAGCCCGAGCCATCGATAGCCTCGTGATGAAACAGGGCGATATTGCGCAGGATGTCGCTGCCCTGCATGGCCCCCATGTCGAAGTGGGCCAGCATGTTGTCGATGATCTCCCGGCCGCGGGCAGGATGCGTCCGCATCAGTTCTTCTTCAGCCGCATCGAGTTTGCCGGGCTTTAACAGCACACGGTCGGGGATGGCGATTTTTCCGATGTCATGCAGCGGAGAAAAGATGAATATCCTCTCGATATATTCATCTGACAGCGCATAGCGCTCGGCAACCGACTGGGCGATGATGCGGGCGAATCGCGACATGCGATCGAGATGCGACCCGGTTTCACCGTCCCGCGCGTGAGTCAGGTCGCGCGCGGTTTTGACCGTGGCGAGCAGGGTGTGCAGCGTGGTTAGATCGTTGATGATGGTGAGCGCGATCAGATGCCCGAACGGGTCGACCTGGCCCAGCACCTCCTCGGCAAAGCAGCCTGGTTCCTGGGAATTGAAAAACAGGAAGCCAAACAAATGCCCATTCTGATACATGGGCATGGTGTAACTGGCGCGAAAGCCTTTGGCGGCAATGCGCTTGGTATGTTCTTGCGGCCTGTCAGAAAAAATGGCCAGATCGTTCACCACGCGCGGCCGACCGATCTCGATGATTTCGCTCAGCGTCGATACATCCGACAGCTTGGCTGTGTAATGCGTAAGCGGGGTGTGTGTTTCGCCGGTTTGCAGAAAGGTTTGCAGCGTGTCCGTTCCGGGATCGTAGACCGCTGCGGCAATGTGCCGAATAAAAGTAAAACGCTCCAGCAACGCTGCATGGATCGTTTGTACTTTATCTTCGAGGCTGACATTCCGGCCGAGCGGGCCCAGTCGGTCTTCGTGATCAAACATGGTTGGCGTGGTCATTTTGGCATGTCCATTGTGTCCCGATGGTGTATGCGTACGGTAGCACTGTCGGACGTGAAGGGGAGTAACGATCGCTCACCATTCCCGTGCTAGGAACGGGCCGGCATCCGGTTCAAGACCCGCAATCCAGCATGGGGTTCAGCCTTCCCCACGATAGACACAGCCCGAGTCATGCGTTTCCATGACTTTCACCTGGGACAGGTCCGTCAGTTGCGGTTTGAGTCGCTGCCACAACCACACCGCCAGGTTCTCGCTGGTGGGATTGGCCAGCCCTTCGACATCGTTCAGATAACGGTGATCCAGCGCCGCGTGGACGGGCTGCCAGGCCAATTCGATCTCAGCGAAATCCAGCACCCAGCCCAGTGCTGGATCGATGTCGCCGCTGAGGGTGAGTTCGACCTCAAAGGAATGGCCATGCAGGCGTGAACAGAGATGCGTGTCGGGCAGCGCGGGTAGCCGCCGCGCACACTGCAGGTGAAAGATGCGGAAAATGTCCATTCGGCATTCTCGCGCAAGCAGGCGCTTCTGGCTATGTCATTGCCGCGCTACACAGCGCGGGTGTCGACAGATACACTATGGTTTACCCCATCTACCCGGAGCCGCCATGTCGGTGCCACGACTGCCCGTTGCGATCATTGCCGCCCTCATGCTGTTGCTGAACGGCTGCTCCAAAGACAGCAATTCAACCTTGAGCGCACCCGATGCCTACGCCATGGTTCAATCCGGCAAGCTCATTCTGATTGACGTCCAGCGACCAGACGAATGGAAGAACACGGGCGTTGCCCAGGGCGCGCTGCACATCGACATGTCCAGCACGCAAGGCGAGGCGGGATTCATCCAGCAGGTCAGCGACACGGTCCAGGGTGACAAACGCGCCTCCATCGCACTCATCAGCCAGGCGGGAAACCGCTCGGAAAATGCGCGACAAACGCTTCACGCCGCCGGCTTCACCCACGTCTACAACATCAAGGAGGGCATGCGGGGCAGCAGCGCCGGGCCAGGCTGGATTGCACGCGGTCTGCCGGTCGATCCATAAAAAACGGCACGGAGCCCCGCAGCCGACAGACGGCATTACGCGGCCAGTTCTTTCACCAGTGCCGCACGGCGACCGGTTTCGCTGCCGGTCAGCGCAAACCCCTGCAGCCCGCCAGTTTCGTTCACATGCAGTGCACAGACGCCGGTGTCATTGCATTCCACTTTCCAGCCACCAGTCGTGCCGGGTTTGGGCGGCAACACTGCCACCGGGTGTGCGGGCGTTTTGACCATGACCGGCATCGGCGGATAAACCACCGGGGTAGGGGTCCCGCTCAGGGTGGCGGCCAGTGCACGCGCCTGCACCATCAATGGCTGCACAAAGGGCAGGTTGAGCTTCTCGACTTCCGCGCAGTCACCCATGGCATAGACGTTCGGCGCGCTGGTTTCGAGCAGGTCGTTGGTCTGGATACCCCGCCCCACCGCAATGCCCGCCACCTGCGCCAACCGGGTGCGCGGCCGCAACCCGATCGCGGACAGGACAACATCGGCGGCAATCGTCTCGTCGTTATCGAGCACCACCTGATAGCCCGCGTTGGTCGAGTCGACTCGCCTGGCCGTACGTCCGAAATGCCAGTTCACCCCCAGCGCGGCTAGTCCGTCTGCCAGGCGCTGGCCGGCCTCGACCGGTATCAACCGCTCCAGCGGCCAGTCCCCAAGGTGCACCACATCGACGGCAAATCCGGCGTGCGCCAGATCGTTGGCGAACTCGCAGCCGATCAAGCCACCGCCAAGCACCGTGATGCGCTTTTTGCCGTCGATGGCTTTCCGGAAAACGGCGTAATCGGTCAGATCATTCACTGCCAGCACCGCCGCCGCGCCGTCCCCGCTCAGTCCGTGCGGAATCGGGTCGGCACCGAGTGCAAGAACCAGGGCGCTGTAATCCAATTCGCCGTCATCCATGCACACCTGCTGCGCGGCCGTATCAATTGCATTCACCCGCGTCTGCGTCAGGATGGTGACGTTCAGATCGGCGGCCAGTTTCTCCGCACTGGCACTTGCCAGATCCGCTGCCGTTTTATTGGCTGCAAAGGCATTCGACAGATTGGGTTTGGCATAAAACGCACCGTCGTCCGCCGTCACGAGCGTGATCGGCGTGGTGCTGTCACGCTTGCGTAATTCCTTGAGCAGCGTGTATCCGGCGAGTCCGGAACCCACAATAACGATGGGATGCATGAACGACTCCTTGAAAAAAATTGGCGCATCCCTGATGCGCCAATGGTGGACCGAGGACAATCAGGCTGTGACTTCAACCATCTCGAAATCCATCTTCGCTACGCCGCAGTCGGGGCATTCCCAG
>CAYGMS010000156.1:0-1561 GCA_964350905.1 uncultured Thiobacillus sp.
ACACTGTATTCGCAGTCAGAAATGAGCGATTTATCCTGTAGGTGTTTGTCTTACGTTTGATGGCTTGCGCTTGCGACGTCTATCCGACAGTGTCTGGCCAACGCTCACGCGCACTGCCATAACATCAATAAAAACAGATAGTTACAGGATGTTTTGTCAGTCATACCGCTGCGGGCATTGCACCCACAGCCTCTGCCAAACAATGAAACAGCTCAGGCGCGCTGGTAAATATCCTCAAAACGCACGATGTCGTCTTCGCCCAAATAGGAGCCCGACTGCACCTCGATCATGTGCAGATCGATCTTGCCCGGGTTTTCCAGCCGGTGCGACGTGCCCAACGGAATGTAGGTCGACTGGTTTTCAGTCAGCAGCAGAACCTCGTTGCCGCAGGACACGCTGGCGGTCCCGGACACCACGATCCAGTGCTCGGCACGGTGATGGTGCATCTGCAGGCTGAGTTTCTCGCCCGGTTTAACCATGATGCGCTTGACCTGGAAGCGCTCGCCCTCGTCGATCCCCTCATACCAGCCCCAGGGACGATAAACCTGTTTGTGAACCAGATGCTCGCAGCGTTTTTCGGCCTTGAGGCGGTCAACTAGTTTCTTGACGTCCTGCACCTGGTCCTTTTGCGCCACCAGCACCACGTCAGCCGTTTCCACCACCACCAGATCCGACACGCCCAGCATGGCCACCATGCGGGTTTCGGCACGGACAAAATTATTACGCGCATTTTCCAGCATGACATCGCCACGGGTGGCGTTATTGTCTGCGTCCTTCACAGCCACATTCCACAATGCCGACCAGGCGCCGATGTCGTTCCAGGCCATGTCAGCCGGCACCACGGCCGCATGGCGGGTATGTTCCATCACGGCGTAATCGACCGACTCGGACGGGCAGGCTTCAAACGCCGCCGGGTCCAGCCGCACAAAATCGAGATCCAGCGTCGCCGCATCGAGTGCCGCCCGGCTGGCCTCCAGAATATCGGGGCGCACGGCCTGCAATTCGTTCAGAAAGTCTGCTGCCCGGAACAGAAACATGCCGCTGTTCCAGAAGTAGTCACCGGAATCGACATACTGCTGCGCGGTGGCCAGGTCCGGTTTCTCAACGAATGCGGCCACCTGATACGCACCGGTGTTATCTGCCAGCGGTTCGCCCTTGCGGATGTAGCCATAGCCCGTCTCGGGCGTGGCGGCCACGATGCCGAATGTGGCGAGGTGGCCTTTTTTGGCGGCCTCTGCCGCCACCTGGATGGCGGCATGAAAAGCGTCAATATCGCCAATCAAATGATCGGCTGGTAATACCAGCATCAGGGCATCCGGATCGTCACGCGACAACATCAACGCGGCGACGGCAATGGCCGGTGCCGTATTGCGTCCCACCGGCTCCAGCACGATCGTACGCGGCGTCGCCCCGATCTGACGCATCTGCTCGGCAATCATGAAGCGATGCTCCACATTGCACACCATCATCGGTGCGGCAATTTCCGGCATGTCGGCCAAGCGGCTGACCGTGTCCTGCAACAGGCTATGGTCGCTGGCAAGCGGCAACAACTGCTTGGGCA
>CAYGMS010000156.1:1661-2764 GCA_964350905.1 uncultured Thiobacillus sp.
GATTTTTCCCTGGCCACGCAGCTTGTTGATCTCGGTTCCCAGCAAAGTCTTGCGCTTCGCGCTTTGTACCACCCGCTCGATGGCCGCCCGCGCCTGCTCAAGCGTAACCGGCTGCACCTGGCTTCCCAGCACCTGCAACACACTGATGCTCTCGGGGCCGGTCGCCAGCACGGTAACCTGGCCATCCTTCATGTCCTTGATCTGCGCCAGCAGGACGCCAGGAATCTGTTCGGCAGGCTTCACCCCGACACCGGACTTGCTCTCGATCTCCTGCGCCTTCAGCCAGTCAGAGAACGCGGCCAGGCTGCGATCCTGCTTCAAGCGGGCCTCCACCTCAGCCAGGCGTGATGAAGGCATCCGCAGTTCAATTTCCTGAATGCGATACAGCTTGCGTGCGGAGAAAAGCTCGGGATGCAGCGAGTAATAGTCATTGATCTCAGCATCGGCAGGCTTGGGCATGTCCTTGTATACGCGTTCCATATAGGCATCAAATAGCACCTGGCGTTGCACCTGCTGCAGCGCCCGCGCAACCTCAGGCTGCTTGTCCATCCCGGTGCTTTTGGCCGCTGCCGCCACCAGACGCTGGTCGATCAGCGCTTCCAGCACTTTGCTGCGGACCTCGGCTGCAACCGCCTCGTTGCGCGGTCCCAGGCGCGACAATGCCTGGTTCAGCTCGTTTTCAGTAATCAGTTCGCTGCCCACCGTCGCCACAATTTTCTCATTGGCATTCGATGTGGGCTGCTCGCAGGCGGCCAAGCTCACACACAGTGACAAGACAGTAATCAGCGGGGCACGGCGGATATTCATCAACGCTCCGTTTATTGGAAAGGGTAGGCAAGCATGGTGCGAGATTACCAGCCATACGGCAAGTTTGTACCAATCACCCCCAAAACCCTAAAGAAAGCAAGTCCGACTCCGTTATTATTCTCAATGCTTGCAACTGTACGAAATAACCGATGTCGCAAATCGTTTATTGGTCTATACAGAAGTTAAGTAGATTTCCCTTGTAGATCACCCGGTACTGGGGCATCGCCCCTGGCTCTCCTCCTCCTGCCACACCGGGCCTTTCGCGGCGCCAATGGCGCCGCTTTTCTTTTGCTGCC
>CAYGMS010000156.1:2864-6123 GCA_964350905.1 uncultured Thiobacillus sp.
TGGCCGCGGCAGTTGCTGCTGCCTTTTCCTCTTTTGTGGCCGGCGCCGCCAGCGCGTGCTGCTTCTCGCGTTCAGCCTTCTCGGCAGCCAGCTTCTGTTTCACGCGCTCGGCCTCCACGCGCTCCCGTTCAACTTGTGCGGCTCGGGCGGCGGCTTCCTGGCGCGCCCGCGCTTGTGCCGCTTCCTGGGCTTGCCGTTGCTTCTCTTCCTGAATCGCTTGCTGGCGCGCCCGCTCTGCCTCGTGCTTGCGATCCACTTCCTCCTGAGCCTTCCTGGCGTCCAGACGTGCACGCGCCTGCTTCATGTCTTCTTTCATCTGCACGCCAGTTTCACGGATGCGCTTGCTGATATTGGACAGCTCTTCAGCTGAAAGGGACGCCGCATCACTTTCAGCCGAATACGTATTCAAGGGAAACAAAAAAATCAGGGCGGCGGCAGCGAGAGGAGCTGCGCAGGAAAATTTCATGGGCACTTCTTCCGTGTCGACGATCAAGTGTAGGTACTGCCCGACACGGTTTGGCTCTCCTTGGATGAGAGCCAAACACGGTCAAAAACAAAAAACACCTACTGCGCATGACGATTAACGGCCAGAAACGCCGAAATCTTTACAGCAACTTATGCAGGCACGGCCTCCTCGAATTCGAGCGCAACCTGGTCACTGGCGTCGAGGTCGATGGTCACCCGGCCGCCGTGTGCCAGCCGGCCGAACAGCAGTTCGTCGGCCAGTGCCTTGCGGATCGTATCCTGGATCAAACGTCCCATCGGGCGTGCGCCCATCAAGGGATCAAAGCCATTTTTGGCGAGGTAGGCCTTCAAGGCATCGGTAAACACGGCCTCGACTTTTTTCTCATGCAACTGCTCTTCCAGCTGCATCAGGAACTTGTCGACCACCTGCAGCACAACCGGCTCGGTCAGAGCGGCAAACGGAATGATCGCATCCAGGCGGTTGCGGAATTCCGGCGTGAACATGCGGCGAATTTCGCCCATTTCGTCACCGCTCTCGCGTGAGTTGGAAAAGCCGATATTCGACTTGCTGAGCATTTCCGCTCCGGCATTGGTGGTCATGATGAGCACCACATTGCGGAAATCGGCCTTGCGCCCGTTGGTATCCGTCAGCGTGCCGTGATCCATCACCTGCAGCAGCACATTGAAAATATCGGGGTGCGCTTTTTCAATTTCATCCAGCAAGACAACGGAATAAGGTTGCTTGGTCACCGCTTCGGTCAGCAACCCTCCCTGATCGAATCCGACATAACCGGGTGGCGCGCCAATCAGACGCGACACAGCGTGGCGCTCCATATATTCCGACATGTCGAAGCGGATCAGCTCGACCCCCAGCACGTACGCGAGCTGGCGTGCGACCTCGGTCTTGCCGACGCCGGTGGGGCCCGAGAACAGGAAATTGCCTATCGGCTTCTGTGGATCGCCCAGGCCACTGCGTGACATCTTGATCGCAGCCGTCAGCGCATCGATCGCCGCGTGCTGCCCGAACACCACCGCCTTCAGATCACGGTCCAGCGTTTTCAGCGAGTTCTTGTCGTCGGATGACACCGTCTTCGGCGGAATGCGCGCGATCTTGGCAACGATGTCCTCGATTTCGCGCGGCGTGATCACACGTTTCTTCTTGGATTTTGGCAGGATGCGCTGTGCCGCACCCGCCTCGTCGATCACGTCGATTGCCTTGTCAGGCAAATGACGGTCATTGATATAGCGGGCCGATAACTGCGCAGCCGTGGTCAACGCGGCAGCGGAATATTTGACGCCATGATGGTCTTCAAAGCGGGATTTCAGGCCACGCAAAATCGCCACGGTCTCGGCAACCGAAGGCTCCGGCACATCCACCTTCTGGAAACGCCGCGACAAGGCGTGATCTTTCTCGAAAATGCCACGGTATTCCGTATAGGTCGTCGCACCGATGCAGCGCAACTGGCCGGACGACAGCGCCGGCTTCAGCAGATTGGAAGCATCCAGCGTGCCGCCCGAAGCGGCGCCCGCGCCGATCAGCGTGTGGATCTCGTCAATGAACAGAATCGCCTTGGCGTTATCGGACAACTGCTTCAGCACGCCTTTCAGACGCTGCTCAAAGTCGCCCCGATATTTGGTTCCAGCAAGCAAGGCACCCATATCCAGCGCATACACCGTGCTTTCGGCCAGGATCTCGGGCACCGAGCCTTCGATGATCCGGCGCGCCAGGCCTTCGGCGATCGCGGTTTTGCCTACACCCGCCTCGCCTACCAGCAACGGGTTGTTCTTGCGGCGGCGGCACAGGGTCTGGACCACGCGCTCCAGTTCGTGCTCGCGCCCGATCAATGGATCGATCTTGCCAGCCAGCGCTTGCACATTCAGGTTCTGCGCAAAGCTGTCCAGTGGCGAAGTGGCAGGCGCTTCGGAATGAGCCTCGGCCGTCTCATCGGAACGCGGTACAGGCTCGCCCTGCGGTGTCTTGGCGATGCCATGGGAAATGAAGTTGACGATATCGAGTCGCGACACGCCCTGCTGCCCCAGGAAATACACGGCATGCGAATCTTTTTCGCCGAACACGGCCACCAGCACGTTCGCGCCGGTTACTTCCTTTTTGCCTGACGACTGCACGTGCAGAATGGCACGCTGAATCACCCGCTGAAAACCCAGTGTGGGCTGGGTATCCACTTCATCCTCACCCCCCACTTTGGGCGTGTGTTCCTCGATGAAATTCGCAACCTGCTCGCGCATGGTGTCGATGTTCGCGCCACAGGCACGCAGCACATCCAGCGCCGACGGGTTATCCAGCATTGCCAGCAGCAAGTGCTCCACCGAAATGAATTCGTGGCGCTTCTGGCGCGCATCCATAAAGGCCATGTGCAATGAGACTTCAAGTTCCTGGGCAATCATCTAACTTTCCTCCATCGTACATTGCAGCGGATGCTGATGCTGCCGTGCGAAATCCACAACCAGTTCAACCTTGGTTTGGGCAATATCCTTCGGATACACCCCGCACACGCCTACACCCTCAGTATGCACTTTGAGCATGATTTGTGTCGCCCGTTCAGCGTCGATGCCAAAAAACTTCTTGAGGACATGCACCACAAACTCCATAGGGGTGTAATCGTCATTTAGCAGCAAAACCTTGAACAGCGGCGGCGGCTTCACTTTAGCCGCAGTCGGTTCCAGTAGGGTACTGCCTTCTCTCTTGGTTGCCATAGCCCGAATAAGCCTGATTTACAGGCCTTATTTTGATGTGATATGAGGAATTTTCAAGCCCGCCAGAAGTAGGGCTTAA
>CAYGMS010000157.1:0-1727 GCA_964350905.1 uncultured Thiobacillus sp.
TTATCGATCATCAGCAGCATGGATGGGTCCTTCGGTGTCATGGCACCGTGGCAAAGTGATGGCTTGTGCAAAGAACGGGGAATTATAGCCGCGCGACACGCCTCACCGGCCAAAAAAAGAGCGCCCGAAGGCGCTTAAGGCAGGAGCCTCGAGGAGAGATTATTTGAGCTTCTTGATGCCCATCAGGCCAAGCACATATTTTTCATACAGCGGTTCGGTCGTGCCTTTTTTCATTTTGCGCATGAAATATTTTTCAAATCCGACTTTGGCCAGGTGCACCCACTTGCCTTCCTTGAACCAGTTGACGTTGCGTGGCGGAATCTGCGGCAGTGCCACGAAAGCAGCCCCGGTATCGCCAAAATCAGCCAGACAAATGGCGTTCCAAGTGGCCTTCATCGTCGGCTCACGGCCGTCGAGCACCGCACGAATATTGTGCGCGGTGGCGGTCACCATGGATTCGATCATGTAGCCGGTCTTGGGCGTGCCGGCCGGGACCGGGGTGGTCTCGACCGGCGGAATGGCAACGCAAACGCCCACCGAATAAATATTCGGGAACTTGGCGTTGCGCTGGAAAGGATCAATGGTGATAAAGCCGCGTGGATTGGTGAGGCCCTCGATCCCGAACACAGCATCGATTCCCTTGAATGCGGGCAGCATCATCGAGTAGGCAAACGGCAGTTCATGCTCCTTGATGACTTCGCCTTTTTCATTGTGCTCAGCGACGAACATTTTGCCCGCCTCAACCTTGGTCACCTTGGCGTTGCAGATCCACTTGATGTGACGCTCGCGCATGATGGATTCCATCATGCCCTTGGAATCGCCGACGCCGCCCAGCCCCAAGTGGCCGATGTAGGGCTCAGGCGTCACGTAGGTCATGGGTACCTGGTCGCGGATTTTGCGTCTGCGCAGGTCGGTGTCCATGATCATGGCGAATTCATACGCCGGACCAAAGCATGAGGCGCCCTGTACTGCACCCACCACGATGGGACCCGGATTTCCCACAAAGCTGTCCCACACGCGGCCCGCGGCTTTGGCATGTTCAACCTGGCAAATCGACTGGGTATGGCCTTCCGGCCCCAGTCCGGGCACTTCGTCGAACGCCAGTTTGGGTCCGGTTGCGATGACGAGAAAATCGTAGTCCACGATCTGGCCATCGGTCAGTTCAATCTGGTTGCGGTCCGGATGCACACGCGCCGCGCCCACTCCAATGAAATCGATGCTCTTCTTGTTCAGGTACGGCGCGGCTGGAATCGTAATGTCATCGAGTGTGCGCCAGTTGACCGCCACCCAGGGGTTGGAGGGAGTGAACTGGAAATACGGCAGGTTGGAAATCACGGTCACCTTGTCTTCGGCCCGAGCCTGCTCGCGCATTTCATACGCCATGGTCATGCCGCCGATGCCGGCGCCCAGAATCACGATATGTGCCATTTGTTATTGCTCCTTTGCTATGTCTGCTATGTCGGAATGCGCTGTCGGATGGAGCTGACGGTCACCACTGAAAGATGCGGGCCATGGCTTCCAGGCCGTCATCCACGAGCTGCTGCAGATCCTCCGGGCAGTCCTCCCGCTCCATGGCCAAGGTGGTGTAGGCGGACAGGCTCTTCAGGGCACAGGCGATCTTGGCCACCTCATTGGTCACCTCGGGGGTGAGGTTCACGCCGGGCTGCAGTTTCCAGTTCTTTTGTTCGGTCATGTTTCTCTCCATCCTGTTGTGGCCTGATATGGCA
>CAYGMS010000157.1:1827-6120 GCA_964350905.1 uncultured Thiobacillus sp.
AGGAGGCTGTCATGCCGTCTATCGAACTGCAGGACCTTATCGACGCGAACGACCAGCCTTTTGTGGTGATCGATCGCGACTACCGCATCGTGGCGGCCAATCAGCGCTATTGCGCAACCTACGGAACCTCGTCTGATGCCATCGTCGGCCAGCACTGTTACGCCGTGTCACACCACGCGTCGCGCCCCTGTCATGAAAACGGCGAAGAATGCCCGCATCGCGCCCTGTTCGAAGACGGCGAGGCGGTCGAGGTGCTGCACACGCACTTTCACGCCGACGACCAACCCGAACGCACACGCATACGTGGACACGCGTTGCGTGGCGTGGATGGCGAACGCTATCTGGGCGAACAACTTTTCCCACTGGAAGCCGATATCGGCACGGATTGCGATGCCATGCAGATGGTGGGGCAATCCCCGGTGTTCCTGAGTTGCGTGGATAACCTCGCGCGTGTGGCTGAAAGCGAAGCATCCATTCTGCTTTATGGTGAAAGCGGTGTCGGCAAGGAACTCGCCGCCCGTTTCGTCCACGCCCGCTCGATGCGCTCCGGTGGCGCCTTCATCGTGATCAACTGTGCCGCCGTACCGGAAACCCTGTTCGAAAGCGAGTTGTTCGGCCACGAACGCGGCGCTTTTTCTGGCAGTAGCGGCTTGAAGAAAGGCCTGTTTGAACTGGCGGACGGCGGCACACTGTTTCTGGACGAGGTCGCCGAGATACCACTGGGCCTGCAGGCCAAGTTGCTGCGCGTTCTGGAATCCGGTGAATTCCGGCGTGTGGGCGGCACCCACACGCTAACGGCTGACGTGCGGCTGGTGTCTGCCACCAATCGCAAGCTGCTGGATGAAGTGGACGAGAAACGCTTCCGGCTTGATCTGTATTACCGCCTGGCAGGAATCGACGTGGTATTGCCTACGTTACGCGAGCGGCGCGATGACATCCCTGCCTTGTCAACGCTCATGCTTAAACGTCTGGCCGGCAACCAGCGCGCCTGCCGGCTGGATGCGACTGCGCTGGCCACGCTGCAGGCCTATGAGTTTCCGGGCAATGTGCGCGAACTGCGCAATGTGTTGCAGCGTGCGGTGCTGACCTGTCGTGACGGCGTGATCCGTGTTGCCGACCTGCATCTGCCCACCGTGATGGCACCGGTTCTGCCCGGCGTCCAGCCGCTGGCTGATGTCGAACGGTCACACATACGCACGCTGCTCGACACACACGACGGCCATCGCAGCCGGGTAGCCGCCGCGCTCGGCATCACCGAGCGCACGCTGTATCGCAAGCTCAAGCGCTACGGCCTGAGCTGATCGAAGGACCGGCCGCGAGTGCAACCAAGGCCTCGCCCCGAACAAAATCAAGCACTTGCCGCTCGCCACGAGCGTGGCGACAAGAACGCTACGCCGCAGGACATGTCCTTGAAGATGCCTGCGAATCGAAGGGCGGCGGCAAATACCTGCACAGGCTGTTTGATCACCCAATCCGGAACAACGCGGCGTGCTGACCCGGATTCATGAATTCGCCGAATTACCGCCTTTGCGCCTGGGCACAAGCAAGGGATTTGGCACTGTGGTCTGAACGAGGCCGGCTCGGCCACCCTCGCGAGAGATGGCCTGGCTATGAGTAGCCGATTGCCGATTCGACCTGTCGTATGACAGGTCGAATCGGCAATCGGGGCCAGAGGGAACGAGCAGCAAGCGAGCTCTGAGGTCTCCCCCAAAAGCCGCCGGCTTTCATCCCACTCAAACGACTACTTGTTGACTGGCGACTGCGGATCGAACAGATAAGCCATGATGTCGGCAATCTGCTGTTGCGACAGAACACCTGCCGCACCCATTCTCGGCATGTTGGTGCAGGCGAAGTACACGTTCGGATTGTAGATCATGTCGTAGGTGTACTTCAGTATCTCTGGGCTGGTGCCGCGATTTTTGCCGTAAGCGGTCAAGGTGAAACCGATGGTTCCACCGGTGCGATCCGGGGCCATCTCATGGCAGTTATAGCAGTTACCGCCCGCTTCGCTCTTGGTCTGGTCATCCGGTTTGTGGGCCAGGCGGAAACCGAAACCCGACCATGCCAGCTCACCACCCTTTTTCCAGTCACCCAGCTTGATGCCACCTTCCGGGTACTTGATGGATGCGGCTGCCAGCGCCATGACTTTTGCCCGGGTCTTGTCGTCCAACTCCTGACCCTTCATCAAGGAACAGGATTTTTGAATCTCATCCTGGATAAGGCGGTCGCGGCCGGTAGTACCTTCCTGCGTCGGTTGCTTCAGATCGTAACTACCTGACTCGAGGACCAGGTATTCCGCCAGGGCAGCGGGGCTCATCTTGGTGTAATCGACTTCGACTTTGGCGGGGCTGACAGGCGCTGTGGAAGCGACTGGCTTGACCGCTTCGTTCTTGCTCGCATTGGGCGCGGTGCAACCGCCGGCAATCAGCAACGTCGAGCTTACAGCGGCCGTAATCGCAATAAATATTTTTTTGGACATAGATAAAGTCTCCTCGTAGGCGGGCGATTAGGGTGATCAACGTTTCATGTCAGGCAAGATGGCCGGTTGGCCGCGGGCGGCGTCGGTCCAAAATGAAATGAGTGCGATCGTGGCATCCGAACCATTTTTGATATTGGGATAACGCGTCTGCCAGATGCATTCGAGCAGACGATGCTGGCTACTGCGCACTTCATCATTGCCAACGCGATACGCCGGCCAGGAAATCGCCTTGGTCCATTCGACCGGCAGGTGAACGTTCGGCAGCACTGACGCCCGGATCCGTTTGCCAGTTTGCGTGTGGCAGGTGGCACAAGAGAAGTCCATCGTGCCCGAACGGCGGTAGAACATCACCTCGCCCGCGTCGCGCATCGCCTTTTCCAGCGGGTGCGTCAGCGGCGGATTCCACGGATAGCCGCTGGATTTGCTGGCGATGTAGGTCTGGAGTTTCATAACGTCGCTTTTTGAATCGTGTTTCTGCTTGATGGCCGGATCATTATCGGTAAAGCCCTGCAGCGTCTTCATGCAATACGCCAGCCGGGTATCGATATCCATGACCTTGCCGGCATCGGCAAAATAACGCGGCAGTTCGGCATACGCACCTTCCAGAACACCGGGGCCCTTGCCGAAATCGCATTTCTCCAGGGAGGCATTCTTCGGACCGCGTGCCTGTTTGAACAGGGCCGCCCCTTCCTCGGCAACGATCCAGGCAGGGTTGTCCGGCATCATCATGCGGTTCTGCGGACTCTGGGTCAGATAGGCGGAGTCACCGCTCTTCTCGATCAGCTTATTCAGAACGTCCTCGGGCAGCATGACGGAACCGGCGTAGGCAGCGCCCGCCAACGTGATCGAAAACGCAAACAAGGTTTTTTTCAACATGGAGCCTCCTTTAATAGTATTAGGTGCGACAACGGCACACAGTTGGAAGACTAGCTTGCATGGCGATGAAAATCAATGCACCAATTCGTACTGCTGCACCAATTCGTATTGCGGCTGTGCACCGTCGTGCTGGGCGGGCGGGCCGACCGCTGAAGCGTCGACGGTCTATGTGCTGTGTTCGTTCCTGCCGCTGATCGGCCAGCTGGCGATGTTTCTGCTTAATCTGTGCGACAGCGCGGCCGCGCACGCTGCGCTACCGCCGGCCGTAACGCCCGAATAGCGGCTACCTGAATGCCGCACCACCGAACCGGGCCTGCGCCAGTTCAGCTGCGCGAATGACGGCACGCGCCTTGTTGAGCGTTTCCATCCATTCGTTGTCGGGTACGGAATCGGCGACGATGCCGGCCCCGGCCTGCGCATACAGCATGCCATTCTTGACCACAGCCGTACGAATGGCAATCGCCAGATCCATATCGCCATTGAAGCCCAGATAGCCGACCGCGCCGGCGTAGATGCCGCGCTTGCTCGGTTCCAGTTCGTCGATGATTTCCATTGCCCGCACCTTGGGTGCACCGGATACGGTTCCGGCCGGGAAACTGGCGCGCAACACATCGAGCGCACTCAGGCCTGGCTTCAACTTGCCTTCGACGTTGGACACGATATGCATGACATGCGAGTAACGTTCGATCTGCATGTTCTCGGTGACCTTGACGCTGCCGGTAACGGCCACGCGACCCGTGTCGTTGCGCCCCAGATCCAGTAGTTGCAGATGCTCGGCGCACTCCTTGGGGTCGGCCATCAGTTCATCAGCCAGCCGCTGGTCAGCCTCGCGCGTGAGTCCGCGCGGACGCGTGCCTGCAATGGGACGCAAGGTGACGGTATCGCCCTCCAGACGCACCAGGATTTCGGGTGACGAACCCACGATATGAAATCCGCCC
>CAYGMS010000158.1:0-6113 GCA_964350905.1 uncultured Thiobacillus sp.
GATGCTGTCGTATCACGCCGCCCTGCAAAAGGGCACGGATGTAGACAAGCCGCGTAACCTGGCGAAGAGCGTGACGGTGGAGTAAGTGGTGTAAACGTTCAGTCTGATATGTAAGGTCATGAAAGTTCAGGTCATTCCTTGTCAGGTAGAAATTGGCAAACATCAGTAGGCAGTTAATGCCCAGAGCGACGACCGGTTCTTCTTCGGGGTGCAAAGCGGCCCTTGGGATCGCCTTAGTTTTCATTGGCTCATCGCTTAAGAGCCAAAAGAAGCGATGATGCCGCCCAACAACGCACTTATCGAAAGCATTCTTCATGGACGCTAACACCCGAAAGCTCGAACGGATCTTTGATTCGACCATTACATACCAAGTGCCACTTTTTCAGCGGCCTTACGTTTGGACGCAGGCGGCGAACTGGGAACCGTTGTGGGAAGACATTCAAGCATTGCTCGACAAGCATTTGCGCGGAGGCAAGGTGCACCCACACTTTCTCGGGGCCGTGGTCCTTGAGCAGGTAGCAAATCCAACAGGTTCCATCGAGAGTCGCCAGATCATCGATGGTCAACAGAGGTTCACAACACTTCAGCTATTTTTAATGGCATCGCGTGACCACGCGACGGCACACGCCAATATCAAGTATGTCGAGCGCTTTACTGATCTCGTCGCAAACCGGCGCAGCCGCATTGATCATGATGACGAAATCTTCAAAGTTTGGCCCACTAATAGCAATCGCGCTGCCTTTCGTGTCGTCCACGAAGCCGGCTCGCCAGAGGCGTTGGAAAAAGCGGTCAAGACTCACCCCGACCTGAACGATGGCACCAATAATGTCATCGATGGATACCGATTCTTCTACGCCCAGCTTGCGGCGTGGATCGAAGGGTCTTTGGACGACGATTTGGATGGTGACCTGTTGAAGACAAAGACGCTTGATGACCGCTTCGATTCACTATGGCACGTGGTAAAAGATTGCTTGCAGGTAGTCGTCATTGATCTCGATAAGGATGATGAAACTCAAGTTATTTTTGAAACGCTTAACGCGCGCGGTGAAGATTTGTTGCCGGCTGATCTCATAAAAAACTTTCTCTTCCGGCGCGCTGATGCAGCGGGTGGTGGGGAGAATGTTGAAAAACTATATGCAGATTATTGGCAGCGCTTCGAAACGAACTGGTGGCGCGTAGAGGTCAAGCAAGGTCGCATTACTCGCCCGCGTGTGGACGTCTTCATCAACCACTATCTAGCTATGATGACCCGTGATGAGGTGAAATCTTCACACCTTTTCAATGCCTTCAAGGCCTTTGCAGAACAATCAGAATCCGCAGCTGGCTCACTACTCAACACCCCCCAAACAGCCGCTGAGCATATTGTCCAACTCGCTCGCTACTCGGACGTATTTAGGAATTTCTACGAGCCGGGCAAGCATGTACGTTTGGCGATTTTCTTAAGACGCCTTGAAGCAATTGATACAACGACGATTTATCCCTTTCTTCTATACGCTCACGCTGAACTGGTGCCTGCAAATACTGCTGAATTCGATCGCATTATTGAACTGATCGAGTCGTACCTTATGCGGCGGATGGTTTGCGCAATGACAACTAAAAACTACAATCGCTATTTCATAGACCTAATGCGGGCACTCGACAAGAAGGGGGCTGTTACGGTATCGAACGTTGTGGACTACATGGCAAAAAGTTCGGCTGAAAGCACGCGTTTTCCTGATGATAGAGCGTTTGAAGCAGCAATTGCCGACTGGCCACTCTACAACCGACTGGCCCAGTACAAGGTTCGCGCAATCCTTGAAGCACTTGATGCTTATGCTACGGTCGCAAAGAGCGAATCTCTGCCACTACCCTCCGGGCTGACGATTGAACATGTGATGCCGCAGAGTTGGGTTGTACACTGGCCGCTCGCAGAGACTGACAAAGCTGATCCAGTTGCGGAACAAAAGGCCATCCAGCGCCGTGAGCGGCTGATCAACACCATAGGTAACTTGACGCTGATTACTGGCAGCTTGAATCCGGCGCTCTCGAACGGGAGCTGGGTCACGAAACGCCCGGAACTACTGAAATTCAGTAAACTCAACCTAACGCAGTATTTCCACGGTGAAGATGCTGCAACCTGGAACGAATCAGCCATTGAGAGGCGAACCAATACTCTATCAATGCAAATGTCTAGGATTTGGCCAATGCTGCCTCATCAATCTGAAGGCGCTTCGGATACGGCCTGAACAGTTCAGGTAATGCAATCTGCAAAATCACCTGGCGTAAAGGTTTCCAATGCCATGTGGCAGAGTGGGTCCGGAGGTTCGTTTTCATCGATATTCAAGCGAGGGCGAGTCTCAACTTATTCCGGATTTCCTGCCATCGTCTGCTCTGGCAAACAGGCTAGACCAGACCTGACCCGGAAGGCAGGCTAAGCCGGGGCTACTTCAATACAGAACAGAAACCCATACGGCCGGCCTGGTCAGCCAGGGAAATAGTCGGCGGCTCAGTGCCGCTTGTGGTCTTCCTTCAGCGCCAGCGTGGCGACCTGGACGCGGTTGCGCAGGCCGAGCTTTTCCATGATGTTGCGCAGGTGATTGCGCACGGTATTTTCCGACAGGGTCATCTTGTAGGCGATGGCTTTGTTGGAGTGGCCTTCCTTGACGTGGTCGACGATTTCCATTTCACGCGCGGTCAGTGCGGACAGCGCGCTGTTGTTGAGTTCGCCGCGCGCCATTTTCTGCATGATGTTGAGCGGGAAGCTGCTCTGACCGTCGCACACGCTGCGGATGGCGGCCAGCACCTGGTCGGGATCGCTGCATTTGACGACATAGCCGTCGACGCCGGACGAGATCGCTTCGGAAATTTCTTCGTCGGAGTCGGCAATGGTGAGCATGATGACTTTGATGCCGAGGTCACGCAGGTCGGATACCAGGTCCAGTCCATCGGCGTCGGGCAGGGAGCGGTCGAGCAGCGCGGCATCGGCGCGGTTGCCTTCCGACAGCCAGGCACGCAGCTCGGCGGCATTGGCCATTTGTGCCGTGAGCCGTAAATCGGGTTCTTGCTGGATATAACCCGCCACACCCATACGCAGTAGCGGGTGATCGTCGATGAGGATGATGTTCAGGGGGGCGGGCATGGTGTCTCCGTTTTTTTTGTGGTGCTGATTATTAGGTAGGCAGGCTGCGGGGTTTGCGCGGCGCGTTCTCGAATACTGCATCATAGACTGGAATGGGTAGCCATTTCAGCAAACGTGCTGTCCAGGCCATCTGCCAGGGGATGACGGTATACGCGCGGCGCTTTGCGATGCAGCGTGCTGTTTTGATTGCGGCAGTTTGCGCCGTCATTTTAAACGGCATTGCATACGGATTGACCTGCGTCATGGGCGTATCGATGTAGCCGGGCGCGACGGTGACGACGGCGATGCCGTGTGCTTTCTGTTCCAGGCGCAAGGCTTCGAGATAGACCGTGGCGGCGGCCTTCGACGCGGAATACGCGCTGCCGCCGGGCAAGCCGCGCACGCCTGCCACGCTGGAAATGCCGCACAACACGCCGCCGTTTGCCTGCATGGCGGCGATGAGCGGCTGGAAGGTGTGGACCAGGCCCAGTACGTTGGCATCCATCACGGCGCGAAATACCGCGGCATCCGCTACTTCTTCGGTGAGCGTGCCGACGCTGATGCCTGCTGCCGCGATGACGATGTCGGGTGCGCCCACATCGTCCAGAAAAGCGGCGGCAGCCGATTGCATGGCTGTGGCATCGCGCACATCAGCCTGATAAATGTGCGCATCCAGACCGGCGGCGGTGCGTTGCAAGCCGTCGAGCCGGCGCCCGATCAGCCCCAGTCGCGCGCCTTGTGCGCCGTAATGGCGCGCCAGCGCCGCTCCGAAGCCGGAGCTGGCACCGGTGATCAGCACATTCAGCGGGGCGGACGACAACGTCGGTTACTTGGTTTTCTTGCCACCGCGCTCGGCGCGTGCCTTGACGATGAGTTGGTCGAGCACGTTGAACAGGCGCGCTTCGCCGGCGGTCATTCCCGGTGTGGTGAGGTATTTGCCGTCAATAATGAAGGCCGGTACACCGTTGATGGCGTAGGCGCTGGCGAGGCGTGCACCCTGCGTGGCCTTGGACTGGGTGGAGAACGAGTTGTAGACTGCCTCGAATTTCTTGCGGTCGACGCCTTGCTTGGCGATCCAGGCACCCAGTACGGCGGTGTCGTTCAGGTTGATGTTTTCCACGTTGTAGGCGTCGAACACCTTGTGGTGCAGGCGGTCGGTCAGACCCATCTGCTCGAGCGAGTAGTAAATCTTGGCGGCGGGCATCCAGTCTTCGCGAAACACAGCGGGCACGCGGCGAACCTGGGCATCCTTGGGCAGGGTTTTCAGCCAGGCAGCGAGGCTGGGCTCAAGCTGGAAGCAATGTGGGCAGCGATACCAGAAGAACTCCAGAACCTCGATCTTCTTGCCCGTGGCAACGGGCTGGGCATTTTTCACGACGGCGTAGTCATGTCCCACGAACGCTTCATCCGTTGCGGCAAACGCGGACAAGGACAGCAGGGCTGCGGCAAATGTGGCCAATACACGAGTAAACATCAAGGCGTCTCCTGAGGGGTGGGAACTTCTTTGACCAGTGTGGCCGGAATATTGTTCTGCGTCAGCAGGGTGCGGGTGCGATTCACGACATCCATTGCGCCCAATGGCCCGACACGAACCCGGTGAAACACACCCTTGTCGCCGAGGTCACGGGTCTGGATCACGGCCTCGATCCCGAGCAGGGCAAGCTGGGCTTTCAGGTTGTCGGCATCGGCCGGGTTCTGGAAAGCGCCTGCCTGCAGATAATACAGGGGCGTGTCCGGTGCGGTGCTGGGCGCGGGTGGCATGGGTTGGGTTGCATCACCCGGCAGCACTTTGTAGAAATCGAAGCTGGGGGCCGTTTCCGGCTCGGCCTGGGGCGCGGGCTCGACCTTGATCGCGGTGGCCGCCGGTTTGGATGCCGATGACTTGAACGGGTTGTTTCCCGTCGCCCACAGCGCAACGCCCACAGCCAGTACGGCGCCAGAAATCAGCCCGATCATGACGCCGGTGAATACAGGGCTGCCGCTCGAGCGGCCGGATTTGCGTGAAGCGGGTTTTGCCATAACTACATTTTCTCCGGTGCGGACACACCAAGCAAGGCCAGCCCGTTAACAATCGTAATGCGCGTGGCGTCGGCCAGCGCCAGCCGGGCGAGTTTGGTGGCGGTGTCGTCAACCAGAAATTTCTCGGCGTTGTACCAGGCGTGGAAGTCCCCGGCCAGTGTTTGCAGGTAGTGGACCAGCAGGTGCGGCGCGAGTTCACGTGCAGCGGTGGCCACGGTTTCCGGGTATTCGGCCAGACGCTGCATCAGCGCGGTTTCATGCGAGGCGGTCAGCGGCGCGAGGTCGGCGTGATCGAGTTCAGCAGGCGTACCGCCCCATTCTTCGAACACGCGGCAGATCCGTGCGTGCGCGTATTGCACGTAATACACCGGGTTGTCGTTGTTTTTGGCGAGCGCGAGGTCGATGTCGAAGATGTACTCGGTATCGGCCTTGCGCGACAGCAGGAAAAAGCGCACCGCGTCCTTGCTGGTCCAGTCGATGACATCGCGCAGCGTGACGTAGCTGCCGGCGCGCTTGGAAATTTTGACTTCCTCGCCACCGCGCATCACCCGCACCATCGTGTGCAGCAGGTAATCTGGATAGCCCTCGACAATGCCCACGCCCGATGCCTGCAGACCTGCTCGCACGCGTGCAATGGTGCCGTGGTGGTCGGTGCCCTGGATGTTGATTGCGCGCTCGTAGCCGCGCGCCCATTTGTCGGTGTGATACGCCACGTCCGGCACGAAATAGGTGTAGGTGCCGTCGGATTTCTTCATCACGCGGTCCTTGTCGTCGCCGTAGTCGGTGGTGCGCAGCCACAGCGCGCCGTCCTGCTCGTAGGTCTTGCCGGCCTCGACCAGCCGCTTGACCGTGGCCTCGACGCGCCCGCTGGTGTACAGGCTCGACTCCAGATAGTAATGGTCGAAGCGCACCGCAAACGCCTTGAGGTCGAGATCCTGCTCGTGGCGCAGATAGGCCACACCAAACTGGCGGATCGAATCGAGGTCGTCGATGTCGC
>CAYGMS010000159.1:0-1151 GCA_964350905.1 uncultured Thiobacillus sp.
GCCCCGCTTCCAGTTTGGCCGGCAACGTCGCCGCCTCGACCCAGGCACGAATCTCCGCACCCGCCTGCGCCAGTGCAGTCACATCGGATACATCCAGCGCCGCCAGCCGGGCATGGATGCGGGTACGCAGCTCGTTTTCATCGAGAAAGTCCCAGAAAGCCTGCGCCGTGGTGGCAAAACCGCCTGGCACTTTCACTCCCGCACCCGCCAGGCTGGCGATCATTTCGCCCAGCGATGCATTCTTGCCGCCCACGCGCGGCACGTCTGCCATCGACAGCGCTTCCAGGGGAACGATATAGTCAGCCAGAACCTGCATAATTCACTCCATGAAAAAAAGAATTGCCTACTGTGTATCCGATCACACCGGCGTCACCATCGAGGCGGTGGCAAAGAGTGTGCTGTCGCAGTTTCCCGCCGTCGAGTTTAGCCTGATTGCCTTGCCATTCATCGACAGCCCGGAGAAAGCACGGGGCGCCGCGACCAGAATTGCCGCCACGCCGGGCGCCCTGGTATTTTCCACCCTGACCGACCCCGCCCTGCGCACCGTCCTGCGTGAAAGCCACGCCAGCCTGTTCGATATTTTCGAACTGACCACCCCCGCGCTGGAAAGCGCGCTGGGGCAAACCGCCACCCCCAGCGGCGGACGCACCCACGGCATGGCGCACAACTACGAATCACGCATGGACGCGGTCAATTTCAGCCTGGCGCTGGATGACGGCCTGCAGCCGCAGCATCTCGACCAGGCCGACCTGATCCTGATCGGCGTCTCGCGCGTCGGCAAAACCCCCACCGCGCTCTATCTCGCGCTGCAGTATGGCCTGCGTGTCGCCAACTATCCACTTACACCGGAAGACCTTGCCCAAAGCAGCTTGCCACAATCGCTGCTGACACAGCTGCCCCGTCTGCGCGGGCTGACCCTGTCGGCCGAACGCCTCGCCGCCATCCGCCAGGTGCGCTACCCCGACAGCCGCTACGCCAGCCTCGCGCAATGTCGCGAAGAACTCGCCGCCGCCGAGCGCTTTTATTCGCAGCACGCCATTCCCGTCATCGACACCACTCGCATGTCGGTCGAGGAAATTGCTGCCCATCTGCGAAATCAGGAATAACCATTCCCCCCGGAAGAATGGCAAACATGGCTTGAAGTGTTTCCA
>CAYGMS010000159.1:1251-6084 GCA_964350905.1 uncultured Thiobacillus sp.
AGTTGCATTGCTGTCCCTGCCTTTGCAGTCACATGGTGCTGATTACCGGTTTGGCGTGTTTGCTGGTAGCGCCAGCAAGGATAACCAGTCGGATCTGCGTGCCGAATTCAAACCCCTGATGGATTACGTTGCCAAGGAAACAGGTGACAACATCAAGCTGGAAATCAGCCAGAGCTTCAAGAACATGGGAAACCGCCTGAATAGCTCAGGCCACTTCTCCATCCTGCTCGCACCGGCACAAGTCACAGCCGATGCAATGAACGAAGGCTACACGCCCGTAGCCAAGTGGAACAAGCAGCTGTCTGGAATGTTTGTCGTCGCAACAAACCAGCCTTATAAAAATATCGCAGCACTTAAAGGCACACGGCTCGGTATTGCATCGCGCGACACCGCAATCGGCCCACTGTGCATGGGCGCCCTCAACAAGGCAGGTCTGCGTGCAGATCGGGACATGGGTTCTATCTACGAAGGCAAATTCATGGACGTCATGGCGCAGGAACTCAAATCCGGAAGTCTGGATGCCATCTGCATCAGCCCCATCGCCTGGAAAGCGCTCAATACTGACTCACCCGGTGCATTCAGGATATTGGCAGAAACGCCACGTATCCCGGGATTTGCGATCAGCCTTCGCGATGACCTCCCGCCTCAGGAAAAGAAAAAACTGACAGCGGTACTTACCAGCATCGGGAAAAGCCCTGAGGGTAAAGCAGCACTGGCCGCCATTAGCGGATCTGCCAGTGGCGCAACCGAGACCCAGAGCACTAACAGTGAAGAATATGCGTCTGCTGATGAATTGCTGACCCAAGGAAAAAAACTGTACGACAAGCAGATGCCCAGGTAAGCCTGCTCTCTCATGAAAAATGGCCTCGCATCGAGGCCATTTTCGTATCCGGTCAAACATCAACACAGCGGCACTTCTGGCTTCAGTTTTGCCGGAACATGCCGAAGAAGCACTGTAGATTCCGCGAAAAGGTGCATGGCCGATGTCTGAAGAAAATAGTGGGGTGAATGGCATGACAAACAGCGATACCGGATTCAATCCGACAGTCTGGATTGAGAGTCTTGCAGCGACATTGGCCGGCTTTCTTGCTGACCCGCGTTTACGTTATACCTACGGTGTACAGCCCAACGTGGTCGAAGGGGAGCTTAGCCTGATCGTGGCGCCGTGGCTGGAAACCAAAGACCGTGCCACCTACGACCACGTGATGAGCTTTGCCAAAGAGCACCAGTTGCGCATTGTGGAAGACCGGCGAACCGGCGAACGGGCCTTGCCACACCCGAATTGAGGCACAGGCTCGCTTCGCGAATTTCACGCCAACCGCTGCCGCACGGTTTCAAACAGGGCGATGGCCAGTGCCGCCGAAGCATTCAATGACTCCATCTTGCCAGGCATCGGAATCTGAACCGTGGCTGTCGCCGCGGCACGTACTTCATCCGACAAGCCAGCGCCTTCATTGCCGACAATAATGGCCAGCGGGCCTGTCAGATCGCGCGCGAACACGCTCCTGTCTTCACCCAACGCAAGCGCAAGGCTCTGCCCTTCGAACAACGCACACCAGGCTGGAATATCCACACCGCATTCGAGCGGCAGCACGAACTGGGCACCCTGTCCGCCGCGTAGCGCCTTGGGTGACCACGCGTCGTGGCAACCCTTGCTCAGCACCGCCAGGGTGGCGCCGGCCGCCGCGCCGGTACGCAGCATGGAACCCAGATTGCCGGGGTCCTGAATATCTTCCAGCACCAGCACCAGCGGCGTCGTGTTGATGGCGGGTAGCGTCAGCCAGGCGGCTTCGCACAACACGCCCGTGGGCGTGGCAACAGGCGTCAACTCGGCAAACAGCGCATCAGGCAGCACGATGGTTTTGGCGTGTGGACATCGCCCCGCCAACGCCCTGAAGCGACCCACGTCGAACGACGACGCACATGCCAACGTGTGTGGTTGCCCCCCCGCCTCGACATAGGCCGCCAGCAGATGCTCACCGTCCAGTAAAGTCATCTGCGCATCGCGCCGGGCGCGGGCCGACTCGGCCAGTTTTTTCAGGCGCCTGAAAATGGGGTTATCGCGCGAGGTGATGGTCGTTTCGCTCATGCACGGATTATCCGCGATCCGCACGACGGGCGTACACTTCCGCCATGCGGATTGCCCTCATCACCCCCTACGGCCGAGAACATCGCAACGGAAACTGGCACACGGCCGCGCGCTGGACGCGTTTTCTGCGTGAAGCCGGACACGCCGTGCGGGTGCAGACAGAATGGGATGCCCGGCCCGCCGACCTGATGCTGGCGCTGCATGCACGACGCAGCTTTGCCTCGATCCAGGCCTTTGCCAAAGCGTTTCCGAGCCGCCCATTGTTGCTGGCACTGACCGGCACTGACCTCTACCGCGACATGCATGAAGACCGCGACGCCCAGCAGGCGCTGGAACTCGCGCACCGCCTCATCGTGCTGCAGGATCGTGGCCCCGACGAACTGGCCCCCCATCTGGCTGCCAAGACGCGGGTGGTCTATCAATCATCGCCTGACAATATCCGCACGCCTGAGCGGCCAAACCTGTTCGACGTGCTGGTCATTGGCCACTTGCGCGAGGAAAAAGACCCGTTCCGCGCGGCCCTGGCCACCGCCTATTTGCCTGAGCACTCGGAAATCCAGATCACCCACCTCGGCAGCGCCTTGAGCGAAGGCATGGCCGACACCGCAGCGATGGCACAAGACAAGCTACCGCGCTGGCACTGGGCAGGCGATACACCGCACAAAACGGTGCTGAAACGTTTGTCGCGCGCGCATCTGCTGGTGATCAGTTCGGTGATGGAAGGTGGCGCCAACGTGATCTGCGAAGCGCTGGCCGCGGATGTGCCGGTGCTGGCCTCGCACATACCCGGCAACATCGGCATGCTGGGAGAGGACTACCCCGGCTATTTCCCGGTGGGCGACGAACGGCAACTGGCCAGGCTGCTATTGATGGCCGAGGATGATCCCGATTTCTATGCCGAGCTGCTCAAGCATGGCCGACTGCGGCGCGGTCTGATGCGGCCGGAGCACGAAGCCAGCCGGCTGCGGCAAATCGTGGCCGAATTCGAACAAACCACCATCTGAAGATTCAGATCCCGGCAAACAGAATATCGAACATGCGTGCCCGCTCGGCCTCGCTCAAGCCCCGCAGTACCCGTACCGCCTCGCGGGCCACCCGCTCATCCCGCGTGATCGAATAATCAATCGCCAGCCTGCGCCAGACCTCGGCCAGTACCGGGTCGGTGGCCTGCAACTTTTGCAGCGCCTGCGTCACCCCCGCCTCGCCTTTTGTCAGGTAAAACGTCAGCCCCAGGTTATGCCAGCCCTGAATGTAATCGGGGTCGATTTCCACTGCCGCGCGATACGCGTGCATTGCCTCGCGTGTGCGCCCGCTGTCGCGGTAGGCATTGCCCAGATTGTTGCGGGCCATGACATCGCCCGGCGCAACGCGCACATTCTGCTGATAGGCCGCAATCGCTTCGACCAGTCGCCCCTGTTCACTCAGGGCGCGCCCCTGAATAAACCAGGCCAGCGGATTTTTTGCATCCACCTTGGCCCAGTCCTGCCCCCAGGCCAGCAAAGCCGGCCAGTCGCCGCGCTTTTCCAGCAACTGCGCCTGCTTCACCCATCCGGCCTGCGAACGGGATGCCAGGGCAGCCCGCCCGCCGTCCAGCCCGAACGTCTGCGTGGCAGCGACCGCCGGCCCGGAACCCATCAGGCACGACACCAGCACAAACCAAAAAAACCGAGTCAGCATAAGAAAACCGCGCCGTTTGAGGCGGCAAGGCCAACAAAATCAAGGACATTCATTTTACGCCCCACTTGACGCATCGTTTATCCTGTTCGGCACTCTCCATCCTGCCCCACCTCATGCACCCCACCGAACACTTCATCCCCGGCAAGGACGCTTCGCTCGAAGCCTCGATCGCCACCCTGCAATCCAAACTTGAAGCACTGGATTTCCACATCGAGGAACGCTCCTGGCTCAATCCGGTGGAAGGCGTGTGGTCGGTGCATGTTCGCGACCGCGATTGCCCGCTGCTGTTCACCAACGGCAAGGGCGCTTCGGAGCTGGCCGCGCGGGCGAGTGCGCTGGGCGAGTATTTCGAGCGACTGTCGACCAATTATTTCTGGACCCACTTCTATCTGGGCGACACGATCGCCAACCGCAGCTACGTCCACCATCCCGACGAACGCTGGTTTGCCACCGAAGGCGATGCCTGGCCAGCCGAACTGCTCACGCCAGAACTGCACGCCCACTACAACCCCGACGCCGGCGTGCGCGCCGACCAGTTGATCGACCTCAATTCCGGCAACGCCGCACGCGGCATTTGCGCCATTCCCTACCAGCGGCTGCGTGACGGAACCACGGCTTACTTTCCGGTCAACCTCATCGGCAATCTCTACGTCAGCAACGGCATGTCGGCCGGCAATACGCTGAAGGAGGCACGTACCCAGGCGCTGGCTGAGATCTTCGAGCGCCACACCAAGTTCCGCATTATCGCGGAGGGCCTGTGCCTGCCCGATGTGCCCGAAGACGTGATCAACCGCTATCCGCACATCGCCGCCGGCATCCGCGCGTTGCGTTGCGCCGGCTTCGGCATTCTGGTGAAAGATGCCTCGCTCGGCGGCCAGTATCCGGTGATGAACGTCACCCTGCTGCACCCCGACGACCAGGGCTGCTTTGCCAGCTTTGGCGCGCACCCGCGTTTTGAAGTGGCGCTGGAACGCGCGCTGACCGAACTGCTGCAGGGCCGCGCCCTCGATTCGCTGGCAGGTTTTCCGGCACCGGGCTTCGATGAAACCGAAATCGCCGACCCGCAG
>CAYGMS010000160.1:0-6071 GCA_964350905.1 uncultured Thiobacillus sp.
CCGTCATCAAGGTGCGCGGCGAACTGCTGACCGAACTGCCGCAGGATCTCTACATCCCGCCAGACGCCCTTGAAGTCTTTCTTGAAGCGTTTGAAGGCCCGCTCGACCTCCTGCTGTATCTGATCCGCCGCCAGAATCTGGATGTGCTGGATATTCCGATGGCCGCGCTGACCAGGCAGTATATGGCCTATGTCGAGGCGGCCGGGGCGACACGGCTGGAACTGGCGGCGGAGTATCTGCTGATGGCGGCGATGCTGATCGACATCAAGTCGCGCATGCTGCTGCCGCGTCCGCAACAGAGTGAAGACGCCAGCGAGGGTGATGATCCGCGCGCCGAGCTGGTGCGTCGTTTGCTGGAATACGAGCAGATGAAGCTCGCCGGGCAACATTTGAACGAGTTTCCGCAAGCAGGGCGCGATTTCGACACGGTCAGCGTATTTCTGCCTGCTGCTGCCAAGCATTTGCCCAGTCTGCACCCGGAAGAACTGGCTGCGGCGTGGCTGTCTATCCTGTCGCGCGCGAAGAACCGCACCCACCACCGCATCGGCCGCCAGGAGTTGTCGATACGCGAACATATGAGCCGAATCCTGAAGCGTTTGACCCCGGGAGAATTCATGGAATTCAAGGACTTGTTTCCTGAATCTTCGACCGTACATGAACTTGTGGTGACGTTCCTGGCGGTGCTGGAACTCACCAAGGAAACCCTGCTCGACGTGACCCAGGCCGAGCCGTTTGCCCCCATTTACGTAAAGCTCCATGAACTTACAACCGAATGACAATCCGGAAGATCTGAAAGTCGTGCTGGAGGCAGCCTTGCTGGCAGCCGTCGAGCCGCTCACCTTCGCCGACCTCAAGCGCATGTTCGAACAGGATGAGCCTGATCAAGGCCTGTCCAACGATGTGCTGCGCCGCGCGCTTGAAGAAGTGCGTGCGCAGTGGCACGGCCGGGGCGTGGAACTGGTGCAGGTGGCAGACGGTTGGCGCTTTCAGACGCGTGCCGAAATGCAGCCCTGGCTGACGCGGCTGAAGAACGAAAAACCGCCGCGCTATTCGCGTGCGGTGCTGGAAACGCTTGCCATCATTTCCTACCGCCAGCCGGTGACGCGCGGCGATATCGAGGATATTCGCGGCGTGTCGGTCAATCCCAACATCATCAAGACGCTGGAAGAACGCGGCTGGATCGAGGCGATTGGCCACCGCGATGTGCCCGGTCGTCCGACCTTGTTTGGCACCACCAGCCACTTCCTGAGCGATCTGGGGCTGCGCACGCTGTCCGAATTGCCGCCGCTGGAAGAGTTGGGCCAACTCGTCACCCCGGATGAAACTGCATTAATTCCGGAACTTTGTGCGGAATTGCTGGACAATGATGCTCCCCAGACGTTTGGCGCGGTGATTGAAATTGTCCGCGTCAGCACCCTGTCTGACTGCCCTGTCGTTGATGACACCGCCACCGAGATTCCTTGAATATGTCCCGCCCCAGTTCTCCTATCCGTCGTTCGCCCCGTGCGCCCATGGGGCGTGCGGCAGCACGCCTGCAACAGGCCACCGCGCCGGAGGCGGCCAGCGAGCGCCTGCAGAAAGCGCTGGCCTCGGCAGGTGTGGGTTCGCGGCGTGAGATGGAAGAATGGATTGCCGAGGGTCGGGTGCAGGTCAACGGTGAAACCGCCCTGATCGGCAGCAAGGTCGGCCCAGGCGATATCGTCAAGGTCAGCGGTCGCCGGGTGTACCTGCGTTTTGATGAAAAGCGCACGCGCATCCTGATTTACCACAAGTCGGAAGGTGAAATCGTCACCCGCGACGATCCCAAGGGCCGGCCCACGGTGTTTGATGCATTGCCCAAAATTCGCGGAGCCAAGTGGATTTCCATCGGCCGACTGGATTACAACACCGACGGTCTGATGGTTTTCACCACCTCGGGTGAACTCGCCAACAACCTGATGCACCCGCGCTTTGAAGTCGAGCGTGAATATGCCGTGCGCGTGTTGGGCGAATTGACCGAGGACATGATCGCGCAACTGCTCGCCGGCGTGGAACTCGAAGATGGCCCGGCCCAGCTGCAAAGCTGCTTTGCCGGCGGTGGCGAGGGCGTGAACCACTGGTATCGCGTGGTGATCAAGGAAGGGCGCAAGCGTGAAGTGCGCCGCCTGTTCGAGCATTTCAACCTGACCGTGTCGCGCCTGACGCGCGTACGCTTTGGTCCGATCGCCCTGCCGCCGCAACTGCGCCGTGGCCAGAAAATGGAACTCGATGACGATCTGGTTGCGCGCGTGCTGGAGTGGGCGGACATGAAGCCCAGCCCGCGTCGGCAAAATCGGGGCGTGCCGGATAAACATACGCGCAAACCGCGGATGCGCTGAGGTGGCAGAAGCTCAGGCTTGATCTGAGATCTGACAGCAGGCCTTGCCAGACGCAGGGACGCGCGTTTTGATCGAGGCACGAATCCTCCCCAAAGCGGTGCAAGCGCGCCGACGAGTCACCTCATGCGCCGCCGCCAGCCACGCTCGGGCGGCGATGTGTCTTGATGCCTTCCCAGCTGCGTATGGCCACCGGCGTGCGCAGCCGGTGGTTTACATTTGCTTGTGCCAGCTGCCGTCAGTGGCCCGTGTAGGGCGAAGGCGCCTGCAGTTTTTCGCGGCGTTCCTGGCACGCGAGGCAGCGCTTGGCGGTTGGATACGCATCCAGCCGCTTGTAACGAACCGCGGACCCGCAGTCGATGCAGACGCCGTACTGCCCGGCCGCAAGGCGCTGCTCCGCCGCGACGATGTCGCGCACCTCTCCCACGTCGCGGATGATCTCGGCCTCGGTAATGTCGCGGAGCAGGGACGCGGCTGCCGCATCACCGGAATCGCCCGCTCCACCTATGAGATCGGCATAGTGCTCGCTGCTTGAGCGCGCGAGCACCTCCTGAATTTCATCCAGCAAAAGGCGCTTGCGTGCGCCGATCCGTTGTGCGAAGTGGGTGATCTGTTCTTGAGTAAGGGAATTTTCAGGGTTGGTCATGGCGTCAGGGTTAGCAGGTTTCAGGAATGGGCATCGAACTGTGCCGATGCACATCATCGGTCTTCCACGATATATATCAAGCCCCACGCCTGAAACGGACCCGGGCAAAGGGGCGTGACCCGGGTGGTGCTGCCCGGGCCATTTCAGGCGGCAGGCTTACTTCTCGGTCAGTTTCTTGATCACCCCGGCGGCCCATTCGCGGCCGCCGAGTCCGAATGCCAGTGCCAACGCCAGGCCAATTGCGCCGAAGCCGATCTGGAAGGCTGCGGTCAGCAGGGTGGTGCCGATGGCCAACTGCTCGAGCGCCACAAACACCACAAAGATGATCACGCCATATTCCGCCAGGGTGCTGATGGTGAGTGCGCCTTGCACACCAATGTTATTGAGGTAGGCGAACACCATGCGGTTGATGAAGCGCGCCACCAGCACGCCAAATACCAGCACCAGAATGGCGACGATGATGTTGGGGATGTAGAGCACGATCTTGTTGAACAGATCCGCCACCATGTGCAGGCCGAGACTGTTGGCCACGGTCACGACGACGATGAAGATGATGATCCAGTATGCGAGCTTGGCCATCAGACGCGACAGCGACACGTCCAGATTGCCCTGCTTGAGGAAGGCCTCAATGCCGGTTTTTTCGGCGAGCGCGTCGAATTTCAGCACGTCGAGCAGTTTCATCACGCCGGTGCGCACCAGATTGGCGAGCAGCCAGCCAACGAACAGCAGCAGCAGGGCCGCCAGCAACTGCGGCACAAAGCTTGCCAGTTGTGTCCAGAAAGATGTCAGGGAAGCGACGAATACATCCAGTTGCTGCTGCATGGCAGATTCTCCATTAGCGCTTGAAAAACGCATTATAACGAAGCTATCGTGCGGCGCCTGATTACCGGATTGCCTGCAGTCGTGCCGTGTCTGCAGGCCCTGTCTTGATCGAGGGTTTATGCATACACTGTCGATATGACATGGAACCGTGACACCGTGACTCCCGAATTTGAGCGTGCAGGATTTTTGCCCATCGCACATTTGACTTCGCTACTGGCGGGTTTGATGGCAGACGGTTATCAATGCCTTGGGCCATCCGAGGTGAATGGCGCGATCGTCATGCGTGAACTCCAGGCGCCCGATGCCCTGCCGCGAGGCTTGCAGGCCGACCAGGCACCGGGGCAGTACCGGTTGACCCAGGATCCGCACAACCGTTATTTTGCCTGGGCGAACGGGCCGCAGGCAATCAAGCCGCACGCCTTTGCACCTACGGAATCGTTATGGCGTGCGCAACGGGATGCGGCGGGCGCGCTGCAATTCGTTGCCGTATACCCCAAGCTCGTCAAGCAGGCCATCATCGGCGTGCGTGCCTGCGACCTGGCGGCGCTGGCTTTGCAGGATGCCCATTTTCTTCAGGACAGCCGGGGCGATGCGCACTATGCCCAGCGGCGTGAGCAGCTGTTTCTGGTGGCGGTGCAATGTGCGGTTCCAGCCGCTACGTGTTTTTGCGCGTCAACCGGGGACGGCCCGACCCCAACCGTGGGCTATGACCTCATGCTGGTGGAATTGACGGATGGCTTCGTCGTCGTGCCGGGGAGCGACAAAGGCGAAGCGGTGTTCCGTGCGCTGGAATTATCGGCCGCCACGCCACAGCAGATCGAGGCCGCCCGGCAACAAGGCCAGGAGGCTGCCGCCGCGCAGACGCGCAGCCTGCCCGGACAGCACTTGCGCGAAGTCTTGATGAGCCAGTTGGATCATCCACGCTGGGATGAGGTGGCAACGCGCTGCCTGGCGTGTGGCAACTGCACGGCGGTGTGCCCCACCTGTTTTTGCCATGCCGAGACCGATTCCCCCGCACTTGACGGCAGCACCAGTGAACATGCACGTATCTGGGACTCATGTTTCGGCGAATCGCACGGCCATTTGCATGGTTTTAATGTACGGCCAGACATCCGCAGCCGCTACCGGCAATGGCTGACCCACAAGCTGGCTACCTGGCATGACCAGTTTGGTCGCAGCGGCTGCGTTGGCTGCGGGCGCTGCATTGCCTGGTGCCCGGTAGGGATCGACCTGACTGAAGAAGTCGGTGCATTGACCGCCCGTGAGGTGCAGCCATGAAAACACCCCCGTCACTCGATGCCGGACCGCCGCATGCCGCCACGGTGGTGGCGCGCACCCAGGAATCGCCCAGCATTTTTACCTTGCAACTGCGGCTCGACGATGCAGCGGCGCAGGCGGCGTTTCGCTTTGCGCCCGGCCAGTTCAACATGCTGTATCTCTATGGCGTGGGCGAAGTGCCGATTTCCATCATGTCCGACCCGGGCGACCGCAGCGGAATCGGCCATACCATACGCGCGCTCGGACGCGTCACCCAGGGACTGGCTGCGCTGCAACCCGGCGACAAGGTCGGGCTGCGCGGGCCGTTCGGCCGGGGCTGGCCGTTGCAGGAAGTGGGTGGCAACGACATCGTGCTGGTGACCGGCGGACTGGGGTGTGCGCCAGTGGTGTCGGTCATTCATTACATCCTGAAAAGGCGCGAGCGTTACGGCAAGCTGGTCATCATCCAGGGCGTGAAACACACCGAGGACCTGATCTGGCGCGAACAGTACGACCGCTGGGCGCAGATGCCGAATACCCAGGTGCTGGTGGCGTCGAGCCAAGGGGGAGCCAAATGGCCCTGGCATGTCGGGCACGTCACGGAATTGTTCAGTCTGGCTCAATTCAATCCGGCGCGCGCGGCGGCGATGATGTGTGGCCCCGAAGGCATGATGCGGACGGCGGCAGACACGCTGTTGCAACGCGGACTGCCGCCATCACGCCTGTTCCTGAGCATGGAACGCAACATGCAGTGTGCGGTGGGGCGCTGTGGGCATTGCCAGTTTGGTGGCGCGTTCGTCTGTCGCGATGGCCCCGTATTCAGCTGGAATGAGGCGAACCCCCTGCTTGAGCATCGGGGATTCTGATGGCCGAGACCATGAAACAACCCATCAAGCCCCGCGTGGCGGTTCACAAATTCAGTTCCTGCGACGGCTGCCAGCTGGCCTTTCTCAATCTCGGCGAGGATTTGCTCGCGCTCGCCGAGCGGGTCG
>CAYGMS010000161.1:0-1793 GCA_964350905.1 uncultured Thiobacillus sp.
GGCTGACCTCACCCTGGCTGATCTTGTTGATGCTGGGTGTGTTGTTGATGGTCACGCTGCCGATTGGCTTGTATTTGTGGTTGAACAGCGACGTGGACGAAAACCCTGTCAGCCAGACGCGCATGGCGCAACCGCGCCCCGCGCCTGTTGTTCCATCTCCCCCGGTGTCGCCTGTTGTCGAGGCGCCTGCCGTACCCGCTGAGCCTGCCGGGACAGGGCTTCCGCTTGAAGCAGATACATCTGCACCTGCGTCCGCAACGCCTGAGTCCGTTGTGCCCGGGCCCGTTGTGTCCGAGCCCCCTGTTGTCAGCAGCGTGGTTCGCCTGGAATTTGGCGATGCGTCCTGGACCGAGATTAAAGATGCTACTGGCCGCATGCTGCATCGCCAACTGAATCAGCCAGGCAGCAGCATCGAGGTTCGAGGTCAGCCACCGTTTGAAATGGTCATTGGCAATGCGACACAAGCGCGCATGACATATAACGGCCGTCCGATCGATTTGAAGCCGTTTATTGACGTGACGGTTGCCCGTTTCACCCTGGAAGAATGATGTCTCAGATAGTCCGTCGTCCCACCCGCCAGGTGCGGGTCGGCCATGTTCTGGTCGGTGGTGATGCGCCCGTCGTGGTGCAGTCGATGACCAACACCGACACCACCGATATCACCGCAACCGTCCAGCAGGTTCAGGCTTTGGCCGAGGCCGGGTCGGAGGTGGTGCGCATCACCGTCAATACGCTCGAGGCGGCGACTGCGGTACCACGCATACGCGAGCGCCTCGATGCGCTGGGCTGTCGGGTACCGCTGGTTGGCGATTTCCATTTCAATGGCCACAAGCTGCTGACCCAGGTGCCCGAATGTGCCGAGGCGCTGGCCAAGCTGCGTATCAATCCGGGTAATATCGGTCGGGGCAACAAGCGCGACGAACAGTTTGCCACTTTAATCGAGGTGGCCTGCCGCTACGACAAGCCGGTGCGTATCGGCGTCAACTGGGGCAGTCTCGACCCGGCGCTGGCGGCACGCATGATGGATGAAAACGGCCGACTGGCGCAGCCGGAAGATCCCGAAGTGGTGATGCGCCGTGCGATGGTGGCATCTGCACTGGAGTCAGCCAGGAAAGCCGAAGACCTGGGCCTGGGCGGCAACAAAATCATCCTGTCGTGCAAGATGAGCCGGGTGCAGGATCTGATCGCGGTGTATCGCGATCTTTCCGCGCAATGCGACTACCCGCTGCATCTGGGGCTGACCGAAGCCGGCATGGGCAGCAAGGGCATCGTGGCGTCAACCGCTGCGCTGGCTGTGCTGCTGCAGGAAGGCATCGGCGACACGATTCGAATTTCGCTGACACCCGAACCGGGTGGTGATCGTACCCAGGAAGTCCGGGTGGGCCAGGAAATCCTGCAATCGCTGGGACTGCGCGCTTTCACGCCGCAAGTGACGGCCTGTCCGGGGTGTGGGCGTACCACCTCGACTGTTTTCCAGGAACTGGCACAGGATATCGAATCCTATCTGCGCAATCAGATGCCGATCTGGCGCACGCAGTATGCGGGCGTCGAAACCATGCAGGTGGCGGTGATGGGCTGTGTGGTCAACGGTCCGGGCGAATCCAAACATGCCAACATCGGTATTTCGCTGCCAGGGACGGGCGAAGTGCCGGTAGCGCCGGTGTATGTCGATGGCGAAAAAACCGTAACGCTGAAAGGCGACAAAATTGCAGCGGATTTCCAGGCGATCGTCGAAGATTACGTGCAGCGGCGATATGGGCGTTGAAAAACCTTTATCCGCGAAGGACGCGAAG
>CAYGMS010000161.1:1803-6058 GCA_964350905.1 uncultured Thiobacillus sp.
CTACCGCGAAATGCGCACGCCGATCCTCGAACACACCGGCCTGTTCAAGCGCGCCATCGGCGAGGTGACCGATATCGTCGAGAAGGAAATGTATACCTTCGTCGACGAGCTGAACGGCGAGTCGCTGACCTTGCGTCCTGAAGGCACGGCGTCGGCGGTACGCGCGGTGATTCAGCATAATTTGCTGTACGACGGCGGCAAACGCCTGTGGTACACCGGACCGATGTTCCGTCACGAGCGCCCGCAAAAAGGCCGTTACCGCCAGTTTCACCAGGTGGGGGTCGAGGCACTGGGTTTTGCCGGACCGGATGTGGATGCCGAATTGATTCTGATGTGCGCTGATCTGTGGCGCGCACTCGGCATTGCGCCGACGCTGCAATTGAACACGCTGGGTGATATCGAATCGCGGCAGCGGCATCGCGCCAAGCTGATCGCGTATTTCGAGGCGCATCAGGATGTACTCGACGAAGATGCCAGGCGACGGTTGCACAGCAATCCCTTGCGCATCCTCGACAGCAAGAATCCAGCGATGCAGGCGCTGAACGAAGCCGCGCCCAAGCTGATGGATGAACTGGATGAGGCAGCACGGGTCCATTTCGATACGTTGCAAGCCATGCTGCATGCAAATGGCATCAATTTCGAGATCAATCCGCGCCTGGTACGCGGCCTCGACTATTACAATCGCACCGTGTTCGAATGGGTGACGGATCAGCTTGGCGCGCAAGGTACCGTGTGTGCCGGCGGACGTTATGACAGTCTGGTCGAGCAACTGGGCGGCAAGCCTGCCCCTGCGGCCGGTTTTGCCATGGGTGTTGAGCGCCTGTTGTCCCTGATGGAGCTGGGCAGCATGACACTGACCACACAAGTGCCGGACGCCTACATCGTTCATGCGGGTGAAGCGGCACAGGCATTTGCCTGGCAAGTGGCGGCATCGCTGCGTGGCGCCGGGCTGGCCGCAGTACTGCATTGCGGTGGCGGCAGCTTTAAATCGCAAATGAAAAAGGCCGATGCCAGCCGCGCACGTTTTGCCGTGATCATTGGTGACGACGAAGCGGCTGCGCAACAGGTGACATTGAAGCCGCTGCGCGGCACGGCTGAGCAGACCCGCGTCGAAGTGGCGCTGGCAATCAAATTTTTGAAACAGGCATCAACTGAATAAAGGCATAGCGCAATGGCAACCTACGATCTGGACGAGCAGGAACGACTCGACGAACTGAAAGCCTGGTGGAAACGCTGGGGTGCCCTGGCAATGCTGGGCGTCGCGCTGGTGCTTGCGGCAGTGGCAGGCTGGCGCTACTGGCAGGGCCACACGCAGACGCAAAGCCTGGAAGCGGCCACCGTGTACGAAAAGCTCACCCAGTCGATAGCGACCAATGATGCCAAGGGCGCGCGCGATGCCGGAGCGATGCTGATCGACAAATACAAGAGCACGGCTTATGCGCCCCGGGCAGCACTATTGCTGGCCAAGCTCAATGTGGTGAACAAGGATTTGAAGAGCGCGCAGACCCAACTGGAATGGGCGGCTGCCAACAGCAAGGAGCCCGCGATCAAGGATCTGGCGCGCCTGCGCCTGGCCGGCGTTCAGCTTGACCAGAAACAATACGATGCTGCGATGAAAACCCTTGCCGGTACGCACAGCGATGCGTTTGCTTTCCGCTTCCATGACCTCAAGGGCGATGTGCTGCTGGCGCAAGGCAAATCATCTGACGCGCGTGCTGCCTATCAAGCGGCTTTCAGCACCATGCAGGAAGACAATCCTTACCGCAATATTGTCGAGCTGAAGCTGGATGCATTGGGAGGAGCCGCCAAGTGAACAAGTGCTTGATTGTCGCCAGTCTGGCGCTGGCTCTATCGGGGTGCAGCACGGTTGGCTCAATGACCAGTACCGTCGGCGGCTGGTTTGGCGCGGGCCCAAGCAAGGCCAAACCCGCCGAACTGGTCGAATTCAAATCCACTGCGAGTCTGACCGAGGCCTGGAAAGGCGATACCGGCGACTCCAACGGCCATTTGTTTCGACCGCAGGCCGAAGGCGATGACGTGCTGGCCGCAGGTGGCAGCAAGGTCGTGCGCATGGCCATTCCGACCGGTGCCACCGTATGGAAAACCGATACCGGAATCAAGCTGTCGGCCGGGGCGGGTGTAGGGCAGGGGCTGGTGCTGGTGGGCGGCAGCAAGGGGGAGTTGCTGGCGCTGGATTTGGCCACGGGTCAGCAACGCTGGAAGGCGACGCTCTCAAGCGAAGTGACCGGGCAACTGCTGGCGGTGTCCGATATCGTGATTGCCCGCACCGGCGATGGCCGCGTGCATGGTCTGTCTGCAACCGATGGCAGCCGCAAGTGGCTGTATAGCCGCAATCTACCCGTGCTGAGCCTGCGCGGATCGGGCGGCATGGTCGTGCTTGATAATGTCTTGTATGCAGGATTCCCGGGCGGCAAGCTGGTTGCGCTCAATGCCGCCAATGGCGCCCAATTGTGGGAGGCTACCGTAGCCTTGCCGCGCGGCGCGACCGAACTCGAGCGGGTGGCCGATGTGATGGGCAGCCCTGTGGTGGATGAGCGTCAGGTCTGTGCGGTGGCCTATCAGGGCCGTGTTGCCTGCTTTGACCGTCGCAACGGTGCGCCGCTGTGGGCACGCGACACGTCCAGCAACAGCGGCCTGGCGATGGATGATCGCAATGTCTACGTGACTGACGACAAGGATGCCGTCACCGCTTATGACAAGAGCGGGGGCCGCGCAGGCTGGCGGCAGGACAAGCTGGCTCGCCGTCAGGTGACCGCACCGCTGGCACTAGGTGCCTGGGTGGTCGTTGCGGACGCAGAAGGATACGTGCATGTGCTGTCGTCCGAGGACGGCAGTTTTGTGGCACGTGCCAAGGTAGACAGCGCCGTTCGCATGGCACCGGCAGATATCGGGCCGGGCTTCGCGGTGCAGACCGCCAAAGGCAATGTTGTCGCTTTCAGACTTAAATAACGACGCGCGGGCAGCTCCCGCGGGTCAACAAGGATAGCCATGCTCCCCACTCTGGTTCTTGTCGGACGCCCTAACGTCGGCAAGTCCACCTTATTCAACCGCCTCACGGGTACGCGCGACGCGCTGGTCCACGATATGCCGGGGATGACGCGTGATCGCCATTACGGACGTGGGCGCATTGGCGACAAGCCCTATCTGGTGGTGGACACGGGCGGTCTGGAGCCGGTTGCCAAGGAAGGCATCATGGCCGAGATGGCACGTCAGACCTTGCAGGCGATTGATGAGGCCGACGCCATTATTTTCATGGTCGATGCCCGCTCGGGCATCACCCAGCAGGACGTGGTGATTGCTGACCGTTTGCGGCGCGCGCGTTGTCCGGTGCTGCTCGCGGTCAACAAGGCCGAAGGCATGGACCGCTCCGTGGTTACGGCCGAATTCCATGAACTGGCACTGGGTGAGCCATTGGCGATCTCCGGTGCCCATGGCGATGGCATTTCCGATCTGGTAGCCGAGGCATTGGCGCCGTTTTCTGATGAAGAAGAGAAAACCGACGATTTCGGCATCCCCAAAATTGCGCTGGTCGGACGCCCCAATGTGGGCAAGTCCACGCTGGTCAACGCGCTGGTGGGTGAGGAACGCGTGATCACGTTCGATCAGCCGGGCACCACGCGCGACTCGATTTATGTCGAGTTCGAACGTGACAACAAGCCCTATATCCTGATTGATACCGCCGGTGTGCGGCGGCGCGGCAAGGTGTTCGAGACGGTGGAAAAATTCTCCGTCATCAAGACCCTGCAGGCGATCGAAGATGCCAACGTGGTGGTGCTGGTGCTCGATGCGCGCGAAAACATTTCCGATCAGGATGCGCATCTGGCGGGCTTCGTCCTGGAAACCGGGCGTGCGCTGGTGGTGGCTGTCAACAAATGGGATGGACTCAGTGCCGAGCAGCGCGACGACATCAAGCGCGACATCGGACGCAAACTGGCTTTCCTTGATTTTGCCCGCTTCAATTACATTTCGGCACTGAAGGGCAAGGGGCTGGAAACCTTGCTGAAAGATGTCGAAGCGGCGCACGCTGCTGCGTTCATCAAAATGACCACGCCCAAACTGACACGGGTGCTGGAAATGGCAGTGGAGCAACATGCGCCACCCAAGAGCGGACTGTTCCGTCCCAAGCCACGCTATGCCCATCAGGGCGGCAAGAATCCACCGGTGATCGTGCTGCATGGTAATGCGCTGGAAGGCCTGCGCGACGATTACAAGCGTTATCTGGAAAACAGTTTTC
>CAYGMS010000162.1:0-5982 GCA_964350905.1 uncultured Thiobacillus sp.
TTCGGCGCACGCCGCAGCGGAATGCTGTAGTCCGCGTCCAGCGGCAGCAGCAACATTCCCAAGGTGCGGGCGCGCTGCGACTGTGCCTGACGATGAAAATTGAAGGCCTCGGTCGGCGAGGTTGCCGCCTTGCGCGGCTTGCGGTCGATGCGGCGCGCCATGGCCTGCAGCAACTGACGCGCATTCTGGAAGTCGCCTCGCCACAGCAGCGCCGTGCCTTCGCTGGCCAGCCGGTAGGCCGCATCAGCCGTGAGCTGATCATCGACAACCATCACGCGCTTGGGCACCGGAGCGCCGCTCTCGGCACGCCAGCGGGCAGTATGGTTTTCGTCAGCTTCGGTCCAGTTCACAACAGGGTTGATCGTGTCAGGCACTCGGGTTACCACGTAGAAATGTTGCGATTGATCAAGAGTCTGTTGAACCGGTTTCACCGCATGCGGCGAAACCGTTCTCAGGCGGACAAGACGTTAAAGCTTCGCGCTGCGCCCGCCATCCACCGCCAGCACCTGCCCGGTCACAAAGTGCGTGTCCATGGCAAAGAAGCGCACCGCAAGGGCAATGTCAGTGGGGTCACCGGCGCGCTTCAGCATGGTGTGCGAAATGATGCGCTGGCGTGATACCTCGTCGAAATTGGCGTCATCTTCCGGCCACAAGATCGGCCCGGGGGCGACGGCGTTGACCCTTACTTCGGGCGCCAGTTCGCGCGCCAGCGATTTGGTGAGGCCCACCAGTCCTGCCTTGGCGATGGAATACACGACATAGCTTTTCAACGGCCGGTCGGCGTGAATGTCGGTGATGTTGATGATGCAGCCGCGGCGTTTTTTGAGTTCGGGCGCAGCGGCCTGAGACAGAAACAACGGTGCCTTGAGGTTGCTGCCCATCAGGTCGATCCAGTCCTTTTCGGCGATGGTGCCGACCGGCGTGGGATAAAAGCTGGATGCATTGTTCAGCAGCACATCCAGCCCACCAAAGGTGGCAACGGTCTTGTGGATCAGGCTGGGCAGGCCGCCGATATCGAGCAGGTCGGCCTGGATCAGCGCCACCGAATCGGGGCGGATCGCATTCAACTCATCCTGCAGCACGCGCGCCTCGGTTGCCGAACTGCGGTAATGGATCATCAGGTTGGCGCCGGCAGCGTGCAGCAGGCGTGCCGAGGCCGCGCCCACGCGTTTTGCGCCACCGGTAATCAACGCTGTTTTGCCATGCATCGGGATTCGCCCTTACTATTCCTGGAACCTTGCATTATCCATGAAGTCACCTACCGCATGCTGCCAACCCCGACCCCCGACGCCCTCGCCCACAGCCAGCGTGTCGTCAAGCACCTCCAGGAACAGATTCAACACGCGGGCGGCTGGATATCGTTTGCGCACTACATGGAAGCCGTGCTCTACGCGCCCGGCCTCGGCTACTACGCCGCGGGAGCAACCAAACTGGGCGCTGCCGGCGATTTTGTGACCGCGCCGGAAATGACACCGCTGTTCGGCCGTACCCTGGCCCATGCGATTGCACCGGTCCTGCAGGAAACCAGCGGCGAGGTGCTGGAACTGGGCGCCGGCAGCGGGCGGCTGGCAGTGGATGTGCTGGGCGAACTGGAACGGCTCGATGCCCTGCCCGCACGCTACACCATTCTCGAAGTGAGCGCTGACCTGCACGTGCGCCAGCAGCAAACCGTATCGCGTGAACTGCCGCATCTCGCCGACCGGGTGCACTGGCTGGATACCCTGCCGGCACATTTCTGTGGCGTCATCCTCGGCAACGAGGTGCTCGACGCGCTGCCGGTGGAGTGGGTCCACTGGACCGAATCCGGACCAATGGCGCGCGGCGTGGTGAACGAAGGCGGCGTCTTCGCATGGCAGGACCGCCCGATCACCGACCCTCTGCTACGCGCCCGCGCCGAGGCCCTGAACCTGGCACCGGGCTATCTCTCCGAGATCAGCCTGGCCGCTGATGGGCTGATCGCCGCGCTCGCGCAATGTCTGGATCGCGGTCTGATCCTGATGATTGACTATGGCTTCGGCGAGAGTGAGTACTACCATCCGCAACGCCACATGGGCACGCTGCGCGCGCATTACCGCCATCACGCGCTGGACGATCCGTTCTATCTGCCGGGGTTGTGCGACCTCACTGCCCACGTCGATTTCAGCGCGGTGGCACGGGCGGGTGCCACTGCGGGAGTAAATCTGGCGGGCTATACCAGTCAGGCGAATTTCCTGCTCAATGCCGGGCTGACCGAATTGCTGATGCAGATTTCGCCCAGCGATGCGGCCGTCTATCTGCCGCAGGCCAACGCCGCACAACGCCTGGTGTCGCCCGCCGAGATGGGTGACCTGTTCAAGGCCATGGCGTTTTCCAGGGGGGACTTTGCGCCGCTGGCCGCGTTTGCACGCGGCGACCGCAGCCACAACTTATAAAGCTGTCAGGCTACTGCGCGTCCGCCTCGGCTTGCAGGCGCGATACCCGCACCGCGAGCAGACGACGGCTGTCGGCCCGCAACACGCTGAAGATGAAGCCATCAAAGGTGACGGTTTCACCGCGCTTGGGCAGGTGGCCGAAACGCGATACGACGAGTCCGCCGACGGTATCGAATTCCTCGTCGGAGAATTGCGTGCCCAGTGTCTCGTTGAAATCCTCGATTTCGGTGCTGGCCTTGATGCGGAACACGCCTTCGCTCTCGGTGATGATGTTGTCTTCGGTTTCATCGAAGTCGTATTCGTCCTCGATGTCGCCGACGATCTGCTCGAGCACATCCTCAATCGTCACCAGCCCGGCCACGCCACCGTATTCATTGACGACGATAGCGATGTGGTTGCGATTGGAGCGGAACTCCTTCAGCAGCACATTCAGGCGCTTGGATTCGGGGATGAACACGGCGGGGCGCAGCATGCCGCGAATGTCGGCATCGGATTCGGCGTAATGCCGCAGCAGATCCTTGGCCAGCAGAATGCCGATGATATCGTCGCGGTCCTTGTCAATGACCGGAAAGCGCGAGTGCGCGGTTTCAATGACACGGGGAATGAATATTTCGGGCGCATCGTTGATATCGACGACTTCCATCTGCGCACGCGGGATCATGATTTCACCGACCCGCATTTCGGACACCTGCAACACGCCTTCGATCATCGCCAGCGCGTCGGCGTCCATCAGGCTGTTTTCGTAGGCGCCGTGCAGCAATTCGATCAGCTGCTCACGGTCTTCGGGTTCGCGCATCAGCCAGTGGGAGATGCGCTCGAGCAAGCTCGGCTTGGGACTACTGTCAGACTCCATTTTGTATCAGGAAATATAGGGATTGGGGATACGGAAGCGCCTCAGTATAGCGGTTTCGCGTGTTTCCATGATGTCGGCGTCCGCCGGCACGATGTGATCGTAGCCCTGCAGATGCAGCACACCATGGATGGTCATGTGGGCGTAATGGTTCTTCAGCGGCTTGTTTTGCTCGCGCGCTTCACGCTCGACGACCGGCGCGCAGATCACCACATCGCCGCCAAGCACCTCGGGTGCAACCTCACCGTATTCAAAGGTCAGCACGTTGGGTACGTAATCCTTCTGTCGGTAATCATTGTTGAGCGCCCGGGCTTCTGCGGCGTCAACGATGCGCACCGTGATCTCTGCATGGTTTTCCAGCGCAGCAGCCACCCAGCGGCGGATTTGGGCGCGGCTGGGCAGATCGTCCGCCTCGCTGGCAAACTGCACCGCCAGCCGTAACTCGGGGTCAGGACTTGCCATTCGTTTCCGTTTCCGCGCGGCGCGCAGCATAGGCGTCGACAATGCGGCCGACCAGCGGGTGGCGCACCACGTCTTCGGACAGGAAATGGGTGAAAGCAATGCCGCGCACGTCGCTCAATACTTCGGCCGCGTCGAGCAGACCGGATTTGATGTGCTTGGGCAGGTCGATCTGGGTCGGGTCGCCGGTGACCACCGCCCGTGCGCCGAAGCCAATCCGCGTCAAAAACATCTGCATCTGCTCGGCCGTGGTGTTCTGCGCCTCGTCGAGAATGATGAAGGCGTGGTTGAGCGTGCGTCCGCGCATGAAGGCCAGCGGCGCGACCTCGATCGAATGGCGCTCGATCAGCCGCGTCACCTTGTCAAAGCCCATCAGATCGTAGAGCGCGTCATACAGCGGGCGCAGATACGGATCAACTTTCTGGGTCAGATCACCCGGCAGGAAACCCAGGCGTTCACCCGCTTCCACCGCTGGCCGTGTCAGCACGATGCGCTTGACCTGTTCGCGCTCCAGCGCATCGACCGCACACGCCACCGCGAGATAGGTCTTGCCGGTGCCGGCCGGACCGACACCAAAGGTGATGTCGTGGCTGCGAATCTGCTCGATGTATTCGCCCTGACGCGGCGTGCGCGCGCGCAGGTCGGCGCGGCGGGTGCGCAACTCGGGGCCTTCGGCATCAGCACGGCCGCGCGTGATCTCAACCAGACCCAGTTGAATGTCATCGAGGGAGAGTTCATCGTGCGCCCGGTTGTAGAAATGCTCGATCGCCTGCGCGCCTTTTTCGGCCTGCAGCGAATCGCCACTGAAGCGGAAGCTCGCGCCACGGCGACCGATGGTGACATCGAACGCCGCTTCGATCTGGCGCAGATTCTCATCCATCGGCCCGCACAGGTTGGCGAGGCGCCGGTTGTCTTCTGGCGCAAGTCTTAATTCAACGATATCGGTTTTCAAATGGACACACTTTCAACGGTGACGATTTCGCCGCGCAAGCTGTGCGGCAAGGCCTGGGTGACGGTGACGTCGACGAACTGCCCGATCAGGCGCGGCTGGCCGGCGAAATTGACGATGCGATTGTTGTCGGTGCGGCCGGCAAGCTCTTCCGCATTTTTCCTGGCATGGCCTTCGACCAGCACGCGCTGCACCGTGCCGACCATGGCCTGATTCACCCGCTGTGCCTGGGCTTCGATCAGCGCCTGCAGTTTGGTCAGGCGCTGCGATTTCAGCTCGGGCGTCACATCATCCGGATAGTCCGACGCCGGGGTACCGGGACGCTTGCTATAGATGAAGGAAAAGCTGGCGTCGAAATCGAGTTCTTCGATCAGCTTCATCGTTGCCTCGAAATCGGCCTCGGTCTCGCCCGGAAAACCGATGATGAAATCCGACGACAGGCAAAGATCAGGGCGCTGCTCGCGCAATTTCCGGACAATCGATTTGAATTCGAGCACGGTGTGGCCGCGCTTCATCGCCGCCAGCACGCGGTCGGAGCCCGACTGCACCGGCAGGTGCAGATGCGACACCAGCTTGGGCAGCTTGCCATAGCACTCGATCAGCCGCTGCGTCATTTCACGCGGATGGCTGGTGGTGTATCTGATTCGTTCAACGCCGGCAATCTCGTGCACCATTTCCAGCAGGAAGGCGAAATCCACGGTGCCGCCGTCATGCGCCGTGCCCTGATACGCATTGACGTTCTGTCCCAGCAGGGTGACTTCCTTGACGCCGCTATTCGCCAGACCGACGATCTCGGCAATCACGTCGTCGAACGGACGCGAGAATTCCTCACCGCGCGTATAGGGCACCACACAGAAGGTGCAGTATTTGGAGCAGCCCTCCATGATCGACACAAAAGCCGATGATCCCTCGACCCGTGCCGGCGGCAGGTGGTCGAATTTCTCGATTTCGGGAAAGCTGATGTCGACCTGGGCGCGGCCGGTGGCGCGTTTTTTCGCGATCAGCTCGGGCAGGCGGTGCAGCGTCTGCGGGCCGAACACCACATCAACGAAGGGTGCGCGCGAGACGATCGCCGCGCCTTCCTGCGAGGCCACGCAGCCGCCGACGCCGATGATGAGGTTGGGGTTGGCCTGCTTCAGGTGGCGCACCCGGCCCAGATCGTGAAACACTTTTTCCTGGGCCTTTTCGCGCACCGAGCAGGTATTGAACAGGATCACGTCGGCATCGTCCGGCGTATCGGTCAGCGTCAGGCCTTCGGCCACGTTGAGCACGTCGGCCATCTTGTCCGAGTCATACTCGTTCATCTGGCAGCC
>CAYGMS010000163.1:0-5974 GCA_964350905.1 uncultured Thiobacillus sp.
GCGACGGTCAAGGGCGACGTACACGACATCGGCAAGAACATCGTCGGCGTGGTGCTGGGCTGCAACGGTTATGACATCGTCGACCTCGGCGTAATGGTGCCGGCACAGAAGATTCTTGACGCTGCCAGGGAGCACAAGGCCGACATCATCGGCCTGTCGGGCCTGATCACGCCTTCGCTGGAAGAAATGGCGCACGTTGCCCGCGAAATGCAGCGCCAGGGCTTCACCATCCCCTTGCTGATCGGCGGCGCAACCACGTCGCTGGCCCACACTGCGGTGAAGATCGAGCCCAATTACGAACACCCGGTGGTGTACGTGAAAGATGCCTCGCGCGCGGTCGGCGTCTGCACCAAACTGCTGTCGAACGACATGCGCGACGCCTTTGCCGCCGAGGTTCGGGCTGACTACGCCGTCACGCGCGAACGCCACCTCAAGCACAAGTCCGACACCGTGCGGCTGCCGCTGGCCGAAGCGCGTGCCAACAAGTTCGCCATTGACTGGTCACGCTACACGCCGCCGGTACCCAGACAGCCCGGCGTCCATGTGCTGAAAGCCTACGACCTGGCGAAACTGGTCGAAATAATCGACTGGACGCCGTTCTTCTCATCGTGGGAGCTGCACGGCAAGTTCCCGAAAATCCTCGACGACGAGGTGGTCGGCGTCGAGGCGACCAAGCTCTACAACGACGCCCGGGCGATGCTGAAGCAGATGGTCGCGGAAAACTGGATCGAGGCACGCGCCGTGTTCGGCCTGTTCCCTGCCAACACGGTCAATGACGACGATATTGCCGTCTACACCGACGAGTCGCGCAGCCAGACCCTGATGACCTGGCACAACCTGCGCCAGCAGGCGAAAAAGCCGCAAGGTCGCGCCAACCTGTGTACCGCCGACTTTGTCGCGCCACAGGCAAGCGGACTGAAGGATTATCTCGGTGCCTTTGTCGTCACCGCCGGCATCGGCGAAGACGAGCGCGCCCAGGCCTTTGAAGCCGCGCACGACGACTACTCGGCCATCCTGTTCAAGTCGCTGTGCGACCGCCTCGCCGAAGCCTTTGCCGAACACCTGCATCTGCGCGTGCGTCGCGAATTCTGGGGCTATGCCAGCGAGGAAGCGCTCAGCAATGATGAGTTGGTTGCGGAAAAATATCAGGGCATCCGCCCCGCACCCGGCTACCCCGCCTGTCCCGAGCACAGCGAAAAAGCCGCGTTGTTCGAGGTGCTCGACGCGACCAACCAGATCGGCGTGGTACTGACCGAGAATTTCGCCATGTGGCCAGGTGCTGCGGTGTCGGGTTTTTATCTGTCACACCCCGACAGCCAGTATTTTGCGGTCGCAAAAATCGAGCGCGATCAGGCTGAAGATTACGCCCGCCGCAAGGGTTGGGACATGACAACGGCGGAACGTTGGCTGGCGCCGAACCTGGGCTATCAGCCTGGCTGATCAGCTTCGATGCCCAAAACCGAGCCTGCCCAAGCCTGACTTGGCGGGCTACCAACCCTGGTTCAGCATCTTCTCCAGCCAGAACAGCCCGATCACGGTCTTGGTTTCGCATATCTTGCCGTTACGCAGCCAATCCATCGCCTCGCCGAACGGCACCCGAGTTTTAAGAGTTTTTAAGAGTTTTAAGGGTCAGGTCTTGCCTTTTGCCTTGCACGGCCTATGTTAAGTCATGTCCCGTCCCCTACGTATAGAATTCCCCGGTGCGATTTACCACGTCACTTCTCGGGGTGATCGGCGCGAACCGATATTCGACGATGATGATGATCGACAAGCGTATCTTGCAACCGTTGGCGAAGCGCTTGACCGATTTGATGCCTGTGCCTTGGCTTATTGCCTGATGGACAACCATTACCATCTGGTACTTCATACCCGACGCGCAAACCTGTCCATGTTGATGCGTCACATCAACGGCGTTTACACCCAGGCGTATAACCGTCGCCACCGCAAAGTAGGGCATCTATTTCAGGGGCGTTTCAAGGCAATTCTGGTCGATGGCGATGCCTATCTATTGGAAGTGTGCCGATACGTCGACCTGAATCCGGTGCGTGCAAACATGGTGGCACATCCATCCGACTGGCCGTGGAGCAGTTATCGTTCCCATGTCGGAAGCCAATCGCCGCAGACCTGGCTGGATACAGCCGCTGTGCACGGTTATTTGCTGGGCCGTGACGTATCCTCGGGCCGTGATGCCAAGCGTGCCGCATTGTGTTATGAAAAGCTGGTCGAGCAGGGCAAGGATGTGCACTTGTGGGACGAGTCGCTCAAACAGCAGATCTTTTTAGGCGATGACGCCTTCATTCAACGAATGCAAGTATTGCTAGCGCCAGAGCGCGTACATGCGGTGGAAGTACCCCGTATACAGCGGCGCGGAAAGACGGTTACGATCCAGACCTATTTAAAAACCTACGCGCGGGATGAAGCGATCGTACGAGCATGCCGTGAGGGTGGCCACACGCTGAGTGCAATTGCGCGGGAGGTAGGTCTGTCGGTGTCGCGGGTGAGCCGTATTGTTGCAGCAGGATAATGGGGGTGAGGGGCGGCGATGGGCAAAAGGCAAGACCTGACCCCATGGTGTTACAATTCTGGTCGATGGCGATGCCTATCTATTGGAAGTGTGCCGATACGTCGACCTGAATCCGGTGCGTGCAAACATGGTGGCACATCCATCCGACTGGCCGTGGAGCAGTTATCGTTCCCATGTCGGAAGCCAATCGCCGCAGACCTGGCTGGATACAGCCGCTGTGCACGGTTATTTGCTGGGCCGTGACGTATCCTCGGGCCGTGATGCCAAGCGTGCCGCATTGTGTTATGAAAAGCTGGTCGAGCAGGGCAAGGATGTGCACTTGTGGGACGAGTCGCTCAAACAGCAGATCTTTTTAGGCGATGACGCCTTCATTCAACGAATGCAAGTATTGCTAGCGCCAGAGCGCGTACATGCGGTGGAAGTACCCCGTATACAGCGGCGCGGAAAGACGGTTACGATCCAGACCTATTTAAAAACCTACGCGCGGGATGAAGCGATCGTACGAGCATGCCGTGAGGGTGGCCACACGCTGAGTGCAATTGCGCGGGAGGTAGGTCTGTCGGTGTCGCGGGTGAGCCGTATTGTTGCAGCAGGATAATGGGGGTGAGGGGCGGCGATGGGCAAAAGGCAAGACCTGACCCCATGGTGTTACAAGACCTGACCCCATGGTGTTACATGGTGTTAATCGGTGGTGCAGTTGGGACGAACCGGTACGAGAACATCCGAAATGTGCTTGGCACGTTGGGGGTGAGCAGTAAGCCTGTTAAAACACATCACCATCATTTCCACATCAAGATGCAACCGCCGACCGCCAGGCAGTTGCCGCAGAATTTGATGGCAAATACCTTGAATGAGGAGTACACCATGTTTGACCTTGCCAGCACTCCTGAGTCTTCGATATACCTTGCGGCTGCGGGAAGGATTACCCCACCCGCCTTGGTGGCGCCGGCTCCAAATTGGTTAAGCAAGACACCCGATCTTTTGAAGAGCTTGGTTGAAGACTTAAAGCTCAATAACAAAAGTGGTGGTGACGTATCCGGTTGGTCTGGTTACACGTATAGCGAAAAAGGACTGCTTGGAATACCTGCATTGGCTTGGGAAGCTGAAAGTGAATACGGTCGTAACAGAAATTTCACTTCTGAATTATCGTTAGCCACTGGATCATGCGCTCGACTCGACATTATTGCCAAACAAGCCGGTGCCTGGGGACCGGACTGCAAGATTACGAAATTGATCGAGCAGCCCAAACTAGGTAAGTTGAGCCCGGCCACCTGGCCGAATGCACGTGCGGGCGATTATCTATATACCGCACAAAGTCTGGGTAACGATCGCGTGCGCTTTATCCTGGAAAACGGCGCAGGCAAGAAAGTTGATGTCACCGTCAAGATCAGGATAGTCGAGTGGGTGCCAGAGGGCGATTCCGCTATTGAGTCTAATATGCATGTTGCCGCGCTGGAACCAGCCACAGGGTTGTTGGAAAGCGGCTCTGGCGAATCCTACTATTTTGGGCTGCCGGGTGTCTCAATTTCGTTCACCAATTTATACGGTGGCGCCCTCGGCCAAACCACCGGCACCACCATCACCCTCGACGACAACGCCGCTGGCTGGGGCTGGTTCGTGGACGCCACGCCGGGTCTGAACGAAGAATTCCTCCCCACTGCCGACCCCACCGTATGGATCGCCAAGGCTGGCAGCGCCGCCGAAGGCAAGATGGACATGCTCTCGGTGCTGCTGCACGAATATGGCCACACGCTGGGGCTGGACCACAGCGCCGACGGCCACAGCTATATGGCCACCACGCTACAACCCGGCATGCGCCGCACCCTGTCGGCCGACGACCAGCTGGCCTTGATGCAGCTGACCGATTATTTCCCCACGCCCACCAGCCCGACTGACCCGTTCAGCCCCTTCCTCGGCACCCCGCTGTTGTTGGGCCTGGGCCGGCTGCGCGGCACAGTCACGGATTTGTTCACCACGTCCGACAATGCTGGGGAAGCAAACACGCGTGCGCGCCTGCCGCAATACGAAGTCGTCGCCAACCCCACCCTCACCAACCCCGCGTTCGCGGGCAACACCGGCTGGTCCACCACCGGCACGGTCGCGTTTGCCAATAGCGCCGCGCTGCTGACCGAATCCGCCACCGCCCAAACGCGGCTGAACCAGCTGTTTGTGGTGGGCGCAAACGACCGCACGCTACGCTTTACCCTGGCCGACATTGCGCTGGACGACGTGAACAACGCGCCCGACGATGCCTTTGAAGTGGCGCTCATCGACGCCAACAGCGGCCTCTCGCTGCTGGGCGGCACCGGGCTCTCGCGCAGCGATGCATTGCTCAACCTGCAGGCAGACGGCACCGAGCGCGCCGCAGCGCAAGTCACCCGCTCGCTAAACGGCGACGGCAGCCGCACCTATCTGGTCGACCTCACCGGTATTGCCGCCGGCACGGTGGCAAGCCTGTCGTTCGACCTGATCGGCTTTGGTCGCGGCGCGGCCGCCACCAGCAGCCATATCACCGTACGCGATCTGTCGATTGGCATTGGTGTGCCGCAAACGCACGACGACGCGGCAACGACGGCCGAAGATACGCCGGTCAACATTGCCGTGTTGGCCAACGATCTGGATGCGGGGCAGTCGGGCTTTGCTCCGGTGGTGGTGACCGGCCCTACCCACGGCCAGGTTGTGCTCAACGCCGATGGCAGCTTTGGCTATACGCCGGATCAGGACTGGTATGGCGACGACAGCTTTACCTACAAGCTGTCCAGCAACGGGGTCGATTCCAACGTGGCCACCGTACTCATCACGGTGACCCCGGTGAACGACGCGCCGGTTGCCAGCGCCAATACGCCGCTTGCCGCGCAGGAAGACACCGCCACGCTGATCGACTTGCTGGCCCAGGCAAGCGATGTGGACAGTGGGACAAATAGCTCGTACCTACGGTCAGCTAATGGATGATCTCTAAGTCCAGACAATCCCGAGTCATCCGACAGATTATCAATAACTATCAATTTCTAATTAAATGATAGTTAGCGAGCGCGCCTCACCAGCCCTGACCGAGGATTTTTTCCAACCAAAACAATCCCACTAAAGTCTTGGTCTCACAGATGCGGCCGTCTTTCACCCAGTCCATCGCCTTACCAAACGGCACCCTCAGGATTTCCAGAAACTCGTCGGGATCGCGGCCGTGGTTGCCTGCTGTGAGCCCGCGTGCCAGGTAGAACACCAGCCGTTCGTCGGAATAGCCGATGCAGGGATAGATGGTGGTGACCTCGCGCCACTCGGCGGCGGTGTAGCCGGTTTCCTCTTCGAGTTCGCGCTTTGCGCAGGTTAGATCCGCCTCACCGGCGTCGGTCTTGCCGGCGGGCAACTCGATGAAGTCACGATGCAAGGGGTAGCGATGCTGGCGTTCCAGCAGCAGATCGCCATTCTCGAATACGGGAATCACAACCACGG
>CAYGMS010000164.1:0-5556 GCA_964350905.1 uncultured Thiobacillus sp.
TCCATCGCTTACCGGCATGCGCCTCGACAAGTGGCTCTGGGCTGCGCGTTTCTTCAAGACGCGCAGCCTGGCCACCCAGGCGATCGACCACGGTCAGGTGAAGCTCAACGGTGAGCGCGTCAAACCTGCGCGAGAGCTCAAGTCGGGCGATCGGTTGATGATTCATATCGGGGATTTCGACTGGGTGTTGACCGTGCGGGCACTGTCCATGCATCGTGGGCCGGCGCCCATTGCACAGCTTTTGTATGAGGAAGATCCTGCCAGCCACGCACGTCGCCAACAGCAGGTGAGTGAGCGCAAGCTGGCAAGCAACCCTGCGGCGGAGATCAAGGGCCGTCCCACCAAACGCGACCGCCGCCAGATACATCGATTTACCAGTGAATAAGCCACAATAAATTACCTCAACATGCCGTCACTGAGGCTGGCAAACGCATAGAATCAAAGGATCCGGGCCCTTTAAATTTATGACTGTTTCCCCCGTCTTCTCTTCTGTCATGCGCCGTGCGTCGCGCTGGCTGGCCGTGCTGGCCGTAGCAGGCGTCGTGTGCTTTACGGTCGTGGCTGCATGGATGTTTTTCTGGGTGTTGCCCAATATCGCCGAGCATCGGGAAACGGTGGCCAACCTGATGTCGCGCGCGCTGGGGCAGCGCGTGACAATCGAGGCCGTTTCGGGAGTATGGCAGCAGGCGAGCCCGGCGTTTCGTCTGCAGGGGGTGCGTTTGTATGACAAGCAGGACCGCCTGGCACTGAATTTACCCGAGATCGAGGCCACGTTTGCCTGGCGTTCGTTGCTGTTTCTGGAACCACGCTTCACCCGTATTGAACTGCAGGGCCTGACCCTGGACGTGCGGCGTGCGCGCGACCGGCATTTTTATGTGGGTGGCATTCCGGTGAACCCGGCGGACCCCGACAGCAGGTTTTCCAACTGGCTGTTGCGCCAGGGCCGCGTACATGTGGGAACGGCCACGCTCAACTGGCTGGATGAAGTGCGCGATGCGCCGCCGCTGACGCTGGAGGCGGTCGACCTGATCCTGATCAACACACGTCGAACACACAACCTGAAACTGCATGCGATTCCGCCGGCCAGCGTGGCGCGCCCGCTGACAATCGAGGCTGAGTTGACTGCGCGTGATGTGGATGACCTCGCAACCTGGAGCGGCGTGATCGAGGCAGAGGTGGCTGGTGTGTCTTTCCCCCGTCTTTCCCCCTGGCTACAGGTGCCGTACCAGCCCCGGCAGGGTTGGGGGGCACTGCACGTGAATTTTAGTGTGGTGCGGGGTGCACTGTCTGAAATCAGGGCGGGCCTGGACTTGCGGGCGATTGAAACCGTGCTGGGGGCGGGTTTGCCTGCGCTGCATCTGGATCGGGTGCATGGTCAGGCGGTATGGCAACGCCATGCAGAGGGCCAGCGCATGGCGTTTGAGAACCTGCGCGTGGCGCGACCGGGCTCGCCGCTGGGCGCACCGTTTGACATGGGATTGTCCTGGGGCGCGGCGAGTCACGAAATCACCGCGCGGGCGCTCAGCCTGAGCGGATGGGAATCGCTGTTGCCGAGTCTGCCCATGGAAGAGGCCTTGCGCTCGCGTCTGCAAACACTGAAGCCGCAGGGTCGCCTGGATAGCTTGACGTTTCGCTGGACCGGAACGCAGCCGGGGCTGGACAATTTCAAGGTGGCCAGCCGCTTTACCGGTGTGGGGGTGGCGGCTGTCGATCGCCGACCTGGTTTGAGCAATCTGTCCGGGCGCATTGAAGGCGATTACCGGGCAGGGGTGTTCGAGATTGCGTCGAAGCAGATGGCCATCAATTTGCCTGACCTGTTTCGTGAACCCTTGATCAACCTGGACGAAATCCGGGCACGCGGGGGGTGGAAGAAAACTGCGTGTGGGCGCTTGCTGATTCTGGATGAAGCCGTATTTGCCAATCGCGATGCAGCCGGCACCGCCAAGGGCAGCTACGAGGCGATTGCCGACCACCCCGGTGTGATTGATCTGAGTGCGCACCTGACGCGTGCGGACGGCACCGCTGTCTACCGTTACCTGCCGAAAAAAATAGGCGACAGGACCGTCAACTGGACTCGCGACGCCGTTGTCTCAGGTCATTCCGATAACGTGCTGCTGACCTTGCAGGGTGACCTGACAAAATTCCCGTTTGATCAGGGGAGTGGGCGGTTTGTCGTCGATGCGCAGATCAAGGATGCGGTGATTGATTATGTGCCGGGCTGGCCGCGCATAGAGGGCATCCAGGCGCGCATGGTATTCAGGGACAAGGTAATGGAGGTGACATCGGATCAGGCCAGGATTTATGGCGTGTCGCTGTCTGCCGTCAAGGCCGTCATTCCGGATTTGCTGCACCACGAGGAGCAGTTGCACATCGATGGACGCGCAAATGGGCCGTTCCAGGATTTCATCCGCTTTGCCAACACCAGCCCGGTGGGCGACCGGTTGCGTGGATTAACCGCAGCGGTGGAAGGGGGCGGGCCCATGCAACTCGCGTTGCAATTGCATGTGCCGCTGCACCACAGTGATGACACCACCTTGACCGGGAAATTGTCGTTTCAGGGCAATACGGTCAATTTGTCAGGATTGCCACGGCTTGACCAGGTGCGGGGCGACATCGATTTCACCCATGAAAATTTGACGACAAAAAACATGAGCGCCCAGTTTTTGGGTGGGCCGCTTCGCGTCGACACGGCGACGACCAATGGCTCGGTGCGAATCCTGGCGCAAGGGCGGGCAACGGCTGAGGGGCTGGTTGCCTGGCTTGGCGCGGCCTGGGGCAAGCGCCTGTCTGGCCAGACCACGTGGCGCGGCCAGATCGATCTGGAGACGGCAGGTGAACGCGTACGTATCGAGTCCGATCTGGTTGGGTTGGCTTCGAGCTTGCCTGTACCGTTGGCCAAGCCGGCGGTACAAGCGTTGCCGCTATGGTTTACCAGCCAGCCGCAGGCCAGTGGCAAGCAGCATGAAGTCAGGCTGGGGAAAACGGTGGGCGCAGTATGGCGCAGCACCCCGGAGGCGGGTTTTTCACGGGGTGAAATTCGCTTTGGCGGGCATGCCGTGATGCCGGGAGAATCCGGTTTGCGCCTGGCCGGAAGTGGAAGCGGCCTGGATATTTCGGGGTGGATGGCATTGTTGCCCGGAGGGAGTGGTGATGGCGAGGATGGCATGTCGTTGTCGTCAATCGACCTGAGTTTCGATGCCTTCGATCTGATGGGGCGGCGCTATCAGGATGTGCGCCTGCAAGGCCGGGTCCGGGGCAGCCTGTTGCGCACCCAGGTCAATGGACGGGAAATGAATGGCGTGCTGACATACCGCCCTGCGGGGGATCAGCCCGCCCGCGTGTCGGCACAATTCAAGCAGCTGACTATTCCGGAGGCCTTGCCTACCAGTGCCGTTGGCGACGCGGCCAGTCGCATCAGCATGAAGGCAGCAGATTTCCCGTTGCTCGATCTGACAGTAGAGGATTTTCGCCTGCAGGAGCGTGCGATGGGCCGGCTGGAGGCCGTGGCGCGCGGCGCAGCGCAAGGGCTGATGATCGAGAATTTACAGTTATCACACCCCGATAGCGTGTTACGCATGAGCGGTCTGTGGCGCGATAGCGGCATCAGTGAAACCCGTGCGGACCTGAGCCTGAGCGTGCAGGATGCGGGCAAGTTCCTGACCCGGTTTGGCTTTCCCGATACGCTCAAACGCGGCAGCGCAGAGATTAAGGGCAATGCCACATGGGAAGGTTCGCCGGCTGATTTTGCGTTTGCTACGCTGGCAGGGCAACTCGACTTCAAGGCGCAGACAGGGCAGTTCCTCAAGGTCGACCCGGGGGTGGGCAAGCTGCTTGGCGTGTTGAGCCTGCAATCGCTGCCACGCCGGCTGAACTTTGATTTCCGTGATATCTTCAATGAAGGCTATGCCTTCGACAGTATCGGGGCCACTTTGCGCGCTGCACGCGGTGTGGTGTACAGCGATGACTTCAAGATGCGCGGTCCGTCAGCCAAGGTCAACATGTCCGGGCTGGCCGACCTCAATCAGGAAACCGTACAGTTGCGCGTGAAAGTGATCCCGAAACTGTCTGAAAGCGTGGCTGTGGCAGGTGCCTTGATCGGCGGGCCATTGGCAGGAGTGGGCGCACTGGCGGCGCAAAAACTGCTGCGTGATCCGCTGGAAGAAGCCATCAGCAAGGAGTACATGGTAACGGGATCGTGGTTGGCGCCTGACGTGAAAAAACTGACCAAAAGCAAACCCAAAGCAGAAACGCAGGCGACTGAACCCTGATAGTGGAACTCACATGACGACGAAAAAAATCGCTAAATCTTCTATGGCTCGTCCTAAAGGCGCAGCCGTCAAGAAAATCGCTTCCCAGCCCGACACGGTTCGCGTGGCGGCGATCCAGATGGCCTCCGGCCCCAACGTGCCGGCCAATCTGGCCGAGGCGGAGCAGCTGATAGAACTGGCTGTCGGTGCCGGTGCGCGTCTGGTCGCCTTGCCGGAATTTTTCTGCATCATGGCCATGAAAGATGCCGACGTGGTGAAGGTGCGCGAAGCGGAAGGGTCTGGCCCGATCCAGACCTTTTTGTCGCGCATGGCCAAAAAGCATCACATCTGGCTGATCGGCGGCTCGGTTCCCCTGGAGGCGGGTGCAGCAAACAAGGTACGCAACAGCTGTCTGGTCTATGACGACCGCGGCAAACAGGTCGCCCGCTACGACAAGATTCACCTGTTCGGCCTCAATCTGGGCAATGAACAGTATCAGGAGGCCAACCTGATCGAGCCGGGCGACAAGGTCGTGGTGATCAACAGTCCGTTTGGCCGCATCGGCCTGTCGGTTTGTTATGACCTGCGCTTTCCCGAACTGTATCGCGCCATGCCCGACGTCGACATCATCATGGTGCCGTCGGCGTTCACCGCCACCACCGGCCGGGCACACTTCGAAACGCTGATCCGCGCGCGCGCAATCGAAAATCTGGCCTATGTGATTGCCCCGGCGCAGGGCGGCTACCATTTGTCCGGCCGCGAAACCCACGGTGACAGCATGATCGTCGACCCCTGGGGCGTGGTGCTCGACCGCCTGCCGCGCGGCTCGGGCGTGGCCATCGCCAACATCAATCCGGCCTATCAGGCCAGCCTGCGCAAGAGCCTGCCCGCGCTGCAGCACCGCATCATTCAATGCCAGGAAATTGCGGTTGATGTGATCGAGCGCCGCACCGCAGCCAAGCGCGAGTCAACCAAGTAACACGCATCAGGAACCTGCCATGAAACCCACCGACGCTTTCGTCCCCATCCAGACTGCCGAGCAGTTGTTTCAGTCGGCAGAAGCCACCCTGCTGGCGCCAAACGGCCTTGATGCAGACAAGCTCGCGCCGGTGTTCAGCCGCCTGCTGACGCATGACGTCGATTACGCAGACCTGTATTTCCAGTATTCGCGTTCCGAAGGCTGGAGCCTGGAAGAAGGCCAGGTCAAATCCGGCAGCTTCAACATTGACCAGGGCGTCGGCGTGCGCGCGATCTCGGGCGAAAAAACCGCCTTCGCCTATTCCGACGACATTTCCGAGCTGGCCCTGCT
>CAYGMS010000164.1:5566-5960 GCA_964350905.1 uncultured Thiobacillus sp.
ATTCTGACGACATCAGCCTCAATGCGCTGGGCGCAGCTGCCGACGCCACCCGCGCGATTGCCCGGGCCGGGCAGGAACGACAGATTGCCGTGGCGCGTCGCGCCGATGGTCGTCAGCTGTATCACGCGGTCGATCCGCTGGCGAGCCTGGACGATGCCGCCAAGGTCACCCTGCTGGAACGTCTGGAGAAAAAAGCCCGCGCCATGGATCCGCGCGTCATCCAGGTCATGGCCAGCCTCGCCTCCGAATACGAAGTGATTTATGTCGCCCGCTCCGATGGCCATCTGGCCGCAGACGTGCGTCCGCTGGTGCGCCTGTCGCTGCAGGTGATTTCCGAACAGGACGGGCGCCGCGAGCAGGGCAGCGGTGGTGGTGGCGGTCGCTTCGACTACAG
>CAYGMS010000165.1:0-5943 GCA_964350905.1 uncultured Thiobacillus sp.
CGCACGTACGGTGGTGTGAGAGGGCGACGGAGGTAACTCCGTCCCCTACTCGATTCATTGGATTTGGGTGTTATGGGTGGCGGGCAAGATCAGGGATGGTTTTGTGACAGCAGGCGCTTGACATACCAGAACATCAGACGCTGGAGTGGATGCCTGTTGCCAAAGGGGCGCCAAGTCTTGACCAGGCGATTCCGGTAGGCATCAAAGTGCAAACCGTGCGGTGCGCAGATGACCTTGCCACGTCCCAGCAATATTTTTAAAACATTAGTGCAGGCAACGCCCGCCGCAATCTCGATTCCCATAGCAGTCGACGGCACCTTCTTTTTAAGGAAATTGACCGAACTACGATCAACCAGATAGTGTCGTTGCTGGACCGAAGGGGATACGCCTATGACAAACTTGATGATCTGGTCCTCGAAACCATAACCTTCCAGGCAAAAGTAGTTTTCGAAACTCATTTCCCCTGGCATGAACACGAGAAAGGCTGTTCCCATGCCCATCGGGGCGGCCGTGATCGCCGGAATCCCTTTTTCGTAACAACGCGCAAATACCGCCCGGCGGATGTCCAGGGCGAATATGTCCAGGCTGTCGACATAGATGTCTACACCTTCCAGGAACTGGTCGAGGTTATCCAGCGTTACGCCGTGATCAAAGTTTGTCACTTCAATTTCAGGGTTGATGTCTTTGATCGTCCTGGCCATGGTGGCCGCCTTGGGTGCGTTGATTGTCGACATTGCGGCGCCATACTGGCGATTGAAATTGGGCTGCTCAAACACATCCAAGTCAGCTATGTGAAATTTGCATATACCCAGGCGCGACAGCACGATCAAGTGGCTGCCCCCCACTCCGCCCATGCCTGCGATGGCCACTTTTTTTTGCCGCAGCACCTCTTGCTCAGAGGAAGTGACCCAACCAATATTTCTCGAAAAAGCCTGTTCGTAGTCAAATTCAGTCATGTTGCGATCCAGAAAAGTCGAACGGGCCGGGTGATGAGTCCGGCGTGATGGGTTGCTCGCCAAGAAATGCTTTCAGACATGCGTTAAATTCGATGGGCTGTTCCAGGTTGGGAACGTGGCCGGCATCCTGAATTATAAAAAATGTTGAACCTGGAAGTAGCTGGTGGATGCGTTGACCCACCGTCAGGGGAATTGCCCGGTCCTGCGCTCCCCAGATGATCATGATAGGTCGGTTGAGTCTGGCGAGTCGATGAAATGCCTCTTCCAGTTTGTCTGCAAAACCAAGTCGCATCAATGTCAGGGCTGTTGCGGTGGTGCCGCGTATCTTCTGGAACCAGGTCAATTTTTTGAACAATACAGGGGGCAAGACCTCGGGTTTGTATAGAAAAAAGTCCTTGAGCATCTTCTTGCGTAGCACATCGCCCGGGAGATTCATTAACATTTCTCCCACCCCGTGCAGCTTGAATAGCCGTGCGGTGAAGGGGTCAGGATTCGTCAGCCCGGCGCAATCCACCAGGACCAGTTTTTCTACCCGTTCAGGGAATTTGACGCTAAACCGAACCGCCACGCCACCCCCGAGTGAGTGGCCGATGAGCGTGGCTCTTTCGAGGCCCATCGCATGCATGAATCCGGCAAGCTGCTCTGCGTATTGATCATAGCCGGGTTGGGCGATGGGTGCGCTGTAACCAAACCCCCAAAGGTCGAGCACATAAACACGGCAGGATTCCACCAGGGCATCCACATTGCGGCACCACAGCGTACCGTCAAAAAAAGAACCGTGGATCAGGATGACGGGCTTACCCGTCCCCTTTACAACGTAATGGGTTTGCCTGCCTGCGAGTGTAATGGTGTGGCCGTCGGCATAATGCGTCGTCCAGAGGTCGAGCGGCTGTGTATCCCACCTGGCTGTTTGATGCATGAGAGAGGCCGTCATTCTCTCGTCCGGTTACGGTACGCCACCAAAATGGCCAACTCGCTGTGGCCTGGTTCCGGTACGGTGCCCCGCAGCAAAAAACGGCGCGCCGTGTAGGCCACTTCATTTGCTAAAGAAGTACACCTAGAGTGTTTTAAGTAGTGCTTTGGCAGCGTCCACATCTGGGAAGTTTTTCGTATCGGAAAGTAATTTTTCAAGCACTTTGCGTGCTTGGGGTTTGTTTCCTGTTTGCGCCAGGGCTGCTGCCTGGTGGTAGCGAATCGAAGCATTTTTTGGCGCTTTGGCCGCAGCTTTGTTCAACAATTCCAGTCCACGCTGTACCTGGCCTCGCTCTACCAATATCCAGCCCAGCGTATCCTGCACGGCAGGATTGTTAGGCGCAAGTTTAAGGGCTTGTTCAGCGGTCCCGAGCGCGCGCCCATCTTTTTCACGCTGATATAAATTCGCGAGGTTGTTCAGGAGCATGGCCCGGTTGGGAACTTGGCGATTAACTTCCTGATACTGCGCAATAGCCTCTTTGTTGCGTCCATTCTGCATGTAGTACTCTGCCGCATAAACGCGTACGGCACTGTCATGAGGGTGTTGTTTTAGCCAGTCGTCCAGGCGTTGCTCGGCCAGCTTGGCATTGTCGATAACCTGGGCACGGAATAACTTGATGAAACCCGGTGATCCGGCACCCTTGTCCAGCGCTTGCTGATACGCCTTGGTCGCAAGCGGAACCTGACCGAGGGCAAGCTGAAGATCGCCTTCCCGGTCGTATCCCAACGAGGATCTGGGTTGCTGGGCCTGCATTTGACGCGCAATGAGCAGCGCAGCATCAGGCTTGTTCTCGGTCATTTCCAGGCGAATCAGCGTTTCCTGGCTCGGGATATGGTTGGGCTGGCGCTGCAGGGCTTTTTGCAAACTGGAACGTGCGTCTTTAAGCCTCTTGTCGGCAATTTGAGCCAGAGCAAGCTGTAGAAACGCATCGGGGGACTGGTCTGCTTTTTGTGTCAACCGGATGAAAGTGGAAACTGCACCGGCTTTGTCGCCAATCGTTGTCTGAGTATCGCCCAGCAATTTGAGGGCTTCATGGCTATCCGGATTGGTGTTGACGGCTTCATTCGCCATGGCGAGGGCTTTGCGGGCATCCCTTTTGGCCAAGTAGTAACGGGTCAGAGCAGTATAGGGAGGGATGGCATTGGGGTGTCCCTTGGCGGCCTTCTCCAGCCACTCGATATATTTTTTGTCATGATTTTGCGATGCCGCCAATCCGGCCAGCGCCATCATGGCTTGCAGATGATTCTTTTCTTTTTCCAGAATACGCTCAAAACGCTTACGGGCGGCTTCCTGGTTTTTATCAAGCACATCAAGCTGGGCGAGGCTGGCAGCTGCCTGGAAAAAGAGCGGATCAACTTCCAGTGCACGTTCAAAACTCTTGCGAGCGCTAGCCGGATCGTTCTTTCCGAGGTATGCGCTTCCGCGCATTGAGTGGGCAACAGCGCTGTCCGGGAGTTTTTTCTCCATGGCGGCAATTGCGGTCAGCGCTTTGTCGTATTCCCTGCGGTTAAGGTAAGTCTGTGCAAGCAGGCTCTCAGCCTTGAATTGATCCGTGTCGAGCGCTGCCACCGCCTCCAGTTCGGTGATGGCTAGCGAGGTGTCGCCTGTGGTCAGGTAGGTAATGCCGAGCTGGGTTTGTATGGAAGCATTTTTGGGGTCGATGATCGCGGCTCTTTGCAGCAACCCGGCAGCTTTTGCATGTTCATTCTGCGCGCGATAGGCATCGCTGGCCAAGGCTAATGACTGCGCGTCCCTGGAATCAGGTGTTATCAGGGGGGCAAGCGTTTCCAGGGCATGGCCGGACTTGCTGAGCTTGATTTGCGTCGCCGCCAGCATTCTGCGGGCGAAGACATGACCTGGATAACGTGCCAAAAAACGGTTGAGAGCCCAATGCATAGTCGGTTGTGCCCGCGAGCAAAACACTGGGCATGTGATTGGTTGTCATCTTGAAAACATCATGCAGGGCGTCGCGCGCTTCGGGGTATTTCTTGCGCTGGAAACTGAGCATGGCCTGAAGATACGTGGCAGCCAGGGATTTTGGCGCGAGTTGGCGAATACGCTCAACATCCTTGCTTGCATTATCCAGCTGACCTTGTGACATGCTCAAGGTAGCCCGGTTGTGTAGTGCCTCCAGGTTGCTGGGCTCGAGTTTGAGTGCGTTGGCATAAGCTTCCATCGCGCGTGGGACATCCTTGTTGATTTGCTCCCAGTCACCGATGAAAACATATGTCCTGGCTTGCTGTTCCTTGACCTGCAATGCCGCATCCAGCCATTTTCGGGCTTTTGCCATATCGCGATCTGCGATCGCACACTTCGATAACCCCCAGTAAGTAGGTGGATTGCCCGGGTCGGTGTCAAAGGACTGCTGGAAGGTGTCGCAAGCCTCTTCCGCTTTTCCCAGCCTGAAAAGCGCGTCGGCGCGTAGCTGCAATATGCGGGCTTTATTGGCGTTGCTGGTTTGTACGCCGGGATAAATCTCATCAAGAATGCGTTTGTACTCGCCCATGAGTAACAAGGCTTCACCGAGGGGGGACTTGATGGTTTCGCGGTTGACCCCGAGTTTTTCAGCTTTGCTGAGTTCCTTTTCAGCCTCGGCACCCATGCCGACCTTTAGATACACCTGCCCGAGTAGTAGCCTGGCCTGGGGGCTATTCGGGTTCTTCTGAATGGCATTTTTAAGCTCCACGATACTGCCGTTAAGCTTGCCGCCATCTTCAAAGTCCTTGGCGCGCTGGATATGTTCCTGCTCGGTGAGGTTCGAGGTGCCGTCACACGCGGTCAAAACCGGTACAACAGTCAGAAGTAGTACAAGGGCGATCGCTGGCGGACGTTGATTCATGGGGCGGTACTCCACTTAAATGGGGCAAGAAGCAGCTGGTTGATTCGACGTGGATCATCAAAACAGGGGCAGGGTAGCCATACGATGGTCCGTAAATCAGGTTGGTTCAGCAATGGGCTTGGGCCCATTTGTTTTGTCGTTATGTCTGGCTCGAGATCCCTGATATCGATTTTTGCCAAGGCCATTCTACGCTGCTGTCCCTAGCCCTTTTTTTCCTGGAGTTGCTTGAGCAAGGCCTTGGCCTCTTGTTCTTGCGGGAAAGCAATTCCGCTGGACAGCAGCCTTTCAAGCTCACGCTGGGCACGCGTTCGGTCGCCTGACAGGGCGAAGGCCGAAGCCAGGTGGAACTGGACTTCCGCCATGTCGGGTGCCTTGGCTAAAGCCTGCTGCAGCAATTTGATCCCACGTTCGGTCTGTCCCTGCTGAACCAGGATCCAGCCCAGGGTATCCATCACGGCAGGGTTGTCGGGTTTGAGTTTGAGCGCCTGTTCGGCAAATCCGAGTGCACGCTTGTCTTTGGTTTCATGAAATGCCCATGCAAGATTATTGAGAACAAGCAGGTTGTTTGGATGGCTCGTGTTCAAAATCAAATACTGTTCGGCAGCGGATTTGTATTGTTTGTGTTTGATCAGGTTCTCGGCGAGCGCAGCGCGGGTGCCTGAATCCTGTGGGTGGGAATCCAACCAGGTCGCTAGGCGCTTTTCACCTTCTTTAGGGCGCTGGAGCGCATTGAAGACATGCAACTGGCGGACCAGTACGGCACTGGAAGGCTCGAGTTTGTTGGCACGTTCAAACGCGGCCAGGGCGGCGGAAAAGTCCTTGCGCGTGAACGCGGTGTCGCCCTCGAGGATGAAACCCGCTGGATTACCAGGGCGTTGTGACTGTATTTGCCTGGCGAGCTTTTGGGCGTCGTCAAAGCGCGAACTTTGTATTTCCACGCCACCAAGCATCATTTGGGCTTCCAGAAAATCCGGCTGAATGCGAAGTGCACCCTGCAGGCTTTGGCGGGCACCTGCCCAATCCTTGCTCATGACTTGTGCCGTCGCGAGCTTGGTTAATGGGGCGGCTTGACCAGGCTGGTGCTCAACCAGTTTGCGATAGGTGCCGAGTGCGTTGGGCGTGTCTCCCAATGCCAGCTGAGTGGCGCCCAGCAAATCGAGGGCAACAGGATTGTC
>CAYGMS010000166.1:0-5741 GCA_964350905.1 uncultured Thiobacillus sp.
TCCGACACGCGGGTGGCCAGCACCTGGTCAACCCGGTTACGGTCCACGTCCACCACCTCGAACTCCCACTCCGCCCAGGTAAAACACTCCGCCTTGCGCGGGATGCGACCCAGGGACGCGAGTACGAACCCACCCACGGTGTAATAGTTGCCCAGCGACTCCTGCGGCACCCGGCGAATTTCCAGCCTGTCCTTCATCTCGTCGATCGGCAGCAGCCCATCCAGCAGCCACGAGCCATCGGGCCGACGAACTGCCAGGGAATCTCCGGAATCGTCAGCCAGCGGCATCATGTCGCCCACCAGCGAATACATCAGATCATCCAGGGTGACGATGCCTTCGGTCAGACCAAACTCGCTCACGACCAGCGCGAAATTGGCCCGTTGCTGGCGGAAGGTGCGCAGCAGGTCGATGAGATTCAAGCTGCCCGGCACAAACAGGGGCGGCGCAAGCGGCAATTCGGCAAAATCGATATCGCCTTCCATCACCGCCTTGAGTATGTCGTGGCTTTCGACTATCCCGATCACCTGCTGCAAATCGCCCTTGCAGACGGGCAACTGGGAATGGGGCGCTTCCTGCAACAAACGCAGGTTATGCTCACGGGGAGACAACAAGTCCACCCAGGCCACGTCCGATGCGGGCGTCATGACGGTGGCCAGGCGCCAATCCTCGAGACGCATCACATTGCCGAACAACTCGCTTTCCTCCGGCGCGATGGAGCCTGCCCGTTCGCCTTCATCCACATACGCGAGGATGTCTTCCATGCTGGTGACTGCGGGTGCGGCTTGAACCGGCAACAAGGCAAGTACCCGGTCCGCCACAAAAGACAGGAAGCTGATCGCCGGGGACAACAGGCGAATGAAGAGCGACATGGACGGTGCACAAAAAGCCGCCACCTTTTCCGGATTCGCGAGGGCAATGCGCTTGGGTACGATCTCACCCAAGATGATGGATACCGCCGTGACGATCACGATGGTGATGGCCAAGGCAATGGTCGACTGCCAATCGGCCAGGGCAGGTACATTGGTCCCGATAACAGACTCGATCGAAGCCGACAGGGCCGACTCGCCATAAATACCCATCAACAGCGCTGCTGCGGTAATCCCGGTCTGACTGGCAGCCAGCAGCCGGCTTGGGTGGTCTTTGATGGCGAGCGCCGTGACTGCACCGCTATCGCCTGCTTCGGCCAGTTGCGTGAGGCGTGCCCGACGCGCAGAGGCGAGCGCCATTTCGGCAAGGGAAAAAACACCGGAAATCAGGATGAGCAGGGCCAGTATCCACAGGGCATTCATGATCGTGCTGGGTAGCAAAAGATGGGGCTGATTCTACATGCCCTGTCAGCGCCCAGTGGAGACGCACAAACAGCAAGGCCCGCCAAAAGCGGGCCTTGCTGTTTGGCGTTAAAAACGGTCACAACCCTAACCGCTGCCAGACGGTGGTGGTGGGGCCCGCCTGGTTCATGGTGTAGAAATGCAGCCCGGGCGCGCCGCCCGCGAGCAGGCGGTCACACATGTCGGTGATCACATCCAGCCCAAAAGCACGCAGCGAAGCCATGTCATCGCCATAGGTTTCCAGCTTCTTCCTCAGCCAGCGCGGGATCTCCGCACCACAGGCGTCCGAAAATCGCGCCAGTTGCACGTAGTTGCCGATCGGCATGATGCCGGGGACGATAGGGATATTGACGCCCTGAGCGCGCGCATCGTCGACGAAATGGAAATACGCATCGGCATTGAAGAAATACTGCGTGATTGCGGCGTTTGCACCGGCATCGACCTTGCGCTTGAAGTTGGCCAGGTCAACCGTGTAGGAGCGTGCCTGCGGATGAACTTCAGGATACGCTGCCACTTCGATCTCGAACCAGTCGCCGGTTTCCTTGCGGATGAAAGCCACCAGTTCGTTGGCGTAGTTGAATTCGCCCGCATCCATGCTGCCCGACGGCAAATCGCCGCGCAACGCGACCAGATGGCGAATGCCCTGGCTCTTATATTCGTTGAGAATGTCGCGAATATTGTCTTCGGTCGAACCGATACACGACAGATGCGGCGCCGCATCGGAACCGGATGCCTGGATATCGCGCACGGTTTCGAGCGTGCGGTCACGGGTGGAACCACCGGCACCAAAGGTGACGGAGAAAAACTTGGGGTGGAGCTGCGCAAGCTGTTCGCGGGTGGCGCGCAGCTTGTCCATACCCTCTACCGTTTTGGGCGGGAAAAACTCAAAGCTGAATGTACGTTCAGTCATGTTCAGTCCATGCCTCTCTTATTCGGAATGAGCGCCGACAGCACCCAGGCGATCACGCCATACAGGATCGCGCCAAAGAATGCCGAGGCGAAACCGTGTACCTGGAATCCCGGAATGAACGCGCTGGCCAGCCAGAACAGCAAGCCGTTCAGCACCAGGTAAAAAATTCCCAGTGTCAGCATCGTGATCGGCAAGGTGAGCAGCGCCAGCACCGGCCGCACCAGGGTATTGATGAAGCCGAGCATCAGCGCAGCCAGCAGCGCCGTACCCAAGCCCGATACCTGAATCGACGGCAACAAATACGTCACCGCCAGCAGGGCAACAGCATTCAGTATCCACAGCAGCAGCAGACGCATGGCAGCTCCTTCAAAGGCGTGGTCAATCAATAGCGGTAATGCTCGGCCTTGTAGGGGCCTTGCTTCGGTACGCCGATGTAGTCCGCCTGCTGGTCGGTCAATTCGGACAACTGCGAGTTGAGCTTTTTCAGCTGCAGGCGCGCAACCTTCTCGTCCAGATGCTTGGGCAGGGTGTACACGCCGACCGGATATTTGCCGGAATCGCGCTCCTGCCACAATTCGATCTGGGCGATGGTCTGGTTGGCAAATGACGACGACATCACGTAAGACGGATGGCCGGTGCCACAACCCAGGTTAACCAGGCGGCCCTGAGCCAGCAGGATGATGCGCTTGCCATCCGGGAAGATGATGTGATCGACCTGCGGCTTGATCTCTTCCCATTCGTATTTTTCAATGCCGGCAACGTCGATTTCATTGTCGAAATGGCCGATGTTGCAGACGATGGCCTGGTCTTTCATGGCGGCCATGTGGTCATGGGTAATGACGTGGTAGTTGCCGGTGGCGGTAACAAAAATATCGGCCTTGTCGGCAGCGTATTCCATGGTCACCACGCGGTAGCCTTCCATTGCTGCCTGCAGCGCGCAGATCGGATCGATCTCGGTCACCCACACCTGGGCACTCAAAGCACGCAACGCCTGCGCGCTGCCCTTGCCCACATCGCCGTAGCCCGCAACCACAGCCACCTTGCCGGCGATCATCACGTCGGTCGCACGCTTGATGCCGTCAACCAGCGATTCGCGGCAGCCGTAGAGGTTGTCGAACTTGGATTTGGTGACCGAATCATTGACGTTGATCGCCGGGAACTTGAGTTCGCCGCGCGCATGCATCTGATACAGGCGATGTACCCCGGTAGTGGTTTCCTCGGTGACGCCCTTCACTGCAGCAAGCCGCACTGAATACCAGGTCGGATCAACCGCCACCTTCGCCTTGATTGCAGCGTAGAGCACGCGCTCTTCCTCGCTGGTGGGATTGGCCACAACCGAAATATCCTTCTCGGCACGGGCACCCAGATGCAGCAACAGGGTGGCATCGCCGCCATCGTCGAGGATCATGTTGGAGAATGTTTTCTCGCCTTGGGGGCCATCCGCCCATTCGAAGATGCGGTGGGTGTAGTCCCAGTAATCGGCCAGCGATTCGCCCTTGACTGCAAACACCGGAATGCATTCGGCCGCCATGGCTGCCGCCGCATGGTCCTGCGTCGAATAAATGTTGCACGACGCCCAGCGCACTTCGGCACCCAGCGCGGTCAACGTCTCGATCAACACGGCGGTCTGGATGGTCATGTGCAGCGAACCGGTGATGCGCGCGCCCTTCAGCGGCTGATCCGCGGCGAATTCCTCACGGATCGCCATCAGGCCCGGCATTTCGGTTTCGGCAATTTTGATTTCTTTGCGGCCCCAGTCGGCAAGCGACAGGTCGGCAATGATGTAATCGTTAAAACTCGAGAGAGTGGTGACTGCCTTCATGGTGTAACTCCTTGAATGGCAGCGGCCGGGTGGAAGCTCGTTCGCCCGCAAAACCGCTGCAAGTCAACGAGCGCAGTTGAAACTTCGCTCGCGCTGAGCCTGGCTGTTGGTTCGGTCAAACCGGCAACAGTCGCAGCGCTCCTCAGCACGAGGGGGCGAGATGCTCGCCCTTAAAATCAAATCAGGAACCCGTGATTATGCCATGTTTGATTACAGGCCCGCAGCCGCCTTCAATTCAGCAGCCTTGTCGGTGACTTCCCAGGTGAAATCCGGTTCGTCGCGACCAAAGTGGCCGTAGCTTGCCGTGCGCGTGTAGATCGGGCGCAACAGATCGAGCATGGCAACGATGCCTTTGGGGCGCAGGTCGAAATGCGCCAGGATCAGTTCGACAATCTTCTCTTCCGGAATCTTGCCGGTGCCAAAGGTGTCGACCATCAGTGAAGTCGGCCTGGCCACGCCAATCGCGTAGCTGACCTGCACCATGCACTTGTCGGCCAGACCTGCTGCGACGATATTCTTGGCCACGTAGCGCCCGGCGTAGGCCGCCGAGCGGTCAACCTTGGACGGATCCTTGCCCGAGAATGCGCCGCCGCCGTGTGGCGCAGTGCCGCCGTAGGTGTCGACGATGATCTTGCGGCCGGTGAGGCCGGCATCGCCCATCGGTCCGCCGACGACGAAGCGCCCGGTCGGGTTGACCAGATAGCGCGTATCGGCGCTCAGCATCTCTTTCGGCAGCACCGGCTTGATGATCTCCTCGATTACCGCCTCGGACAACTGCGCATGGGAAATCTCGGGGTTGTGCTGGGTCGACAGCACGATGGTGTCGATGGAATGCGGCTTGCCGTCGACATAGCGGATCGACACCTGCGATTTGGCGTCCGGACGCAACCACGGCAAACGGCCGTCCTTGCGCAGCTCGGACTGGCGCTCGGTGAGGCGATGCGCGAGATAGATCGGCATCGGCATCAACACCGAGGTTTCGTTGCAGGCGTAGCCGAACATCAGGCCCTGGTCGCCGGCGCCCTGGTCGAGGTTGTCGTCATGTGCACGATCCACGCCTTGAGCAATATCGGCCGACTGCTTGCCAACTGTGACCAGCACCGCGCAGGTGTTGTAATCGAAGCCGATCTCCGAGGAATCGTAGCCGATGCGCTTGATGGTCTGACGCGCGATCTGGTTGTAGTCGATGACGGCAGAGGTGGTGATCTCGCCGGCGATAACGCACAGACCGGTGGTCAGCAGCGTCTCGCACGCCACGCGCGCATGTTTGTCCTGGGTTAGAATCGCGTCGAGTACCGCATCCGACACTTGGTCCGCCATCTTGTCGGGGTGACCTTCAGATACCGACTCAGACGTGAAAATGAAATCCTTTTGCATGACAGCTCCTGTTGTCCCGATTACTGACTGCGTAACCGGCTCGGGGGACAAACAGAGCGGCGACGCTTTAGCTGTATTTGTATCCCGCCCGCAAGTTGTCAAGATTAACGCGGCGGCTGGCCCATTGTGCCGCGCCTGCTGCCCTGGCGTCAATCCCCGCAAAATGACGCCGCCCCCACATGGACTTGGGTCCATGCTGGGGCGCACGCACGCATGATGTTCCTGCTGAAATTGCTGGCGCGGCTGCCACTGCCCGTGCTGCACGGTTTGGGGGTTGGGCTGGGCTGGCTGATCTACTGGGCGC
>CAYGMS010000167.1:0-5720 GCA_964350905.1 uncultured Thiobacillus sp.
GCCTTGCACATGGTGATATTCACGTGATGGCGCGAGAACGAGCTGGTCTTGACGCGGATGCCGTTGTCCAGCGCTTCCTGGCCGAGATACGCGCCCCACGGCCAGGCGGCGACGATGACGTGTACCGACAGGTTCTTGGCCGAGATGCCCATCGCTTCGGAGCCGAAAAACGCCATCGGGCGCAGGTAGCCGGATTCGAGATTGTTTTCACGCACCACAGTGCGCTGTGCTTCGTAAATCGTGGCCTTGTCGAACGGCAGCTTCATGCCGAGGATGTGGGCGGAGCGGAACAGCCGGTCGGTGTGTTCCTGCAGGCGGAAAATCGCCGTGCCCTGTTCGGCCTTGTATGCGCGCACGCCCTCGAAGACGCCCATGCCGTAGTGCAGGGTGTGGGTGAGGACGTGGGTGGTGGCGTCGCGCCAGGGAACGAGTTTGCCGTCGTACCAGATGACGCCATCGCGGTCGGCCATGGACATGGTGAAAAATCTCTTTGCGTATGTAAAGCCGGAATTTTACCGGATTCCGGGCGCAGGCGACGTGCTGAAATAGTGTGATGGTCTGCTTGAGAATTTAAACGTGATCCTGGCTGTTCGTATCGCGTGAACAGCGCCATGCGCCCCGTCTTCAGGGAATCGGGAGCGGCTTTACAGGTAAGCAATGGCTTCTTCGCCCGGATTCGGCAAGCCTGCCACCCGCCACACTTCACGCGGGCTGGGGAATAGGTGTTGCATGCAGTTGGCGCTTTGCCCGGTCAGATGGCAGACGTGGCTCAATGCCGTGACCGTGCCAAATTTTGAATGCTCGCGCCGCAGGGCGTGCAACAAGCCAATCTGCAATTCACTCAACTCTCCCAGACCATCACTCCGCGCGATTCGGTCGGCCAGACTTTCGCTCCACATGGACGGATCAATCAGGAACCCGTCAGCGTCAAAAATAGCCGGGCTGGGCACACTATCCAGCGTATGCATGTCACCTCCTGTTGCTAGGGCAGGGTGTTTTAAACCATTAGCTAGAGGTATAGCACGGCATTCCCAATCAGCCAGTGCTGAGTGAGCCGCTATCGGCGGCGGACTTTTTGTCAGCAAAGACTACATGCACGGGGGGTGTGCAAGCTGAGCGATCAGCTTGCGTATGGGGGCAGGCAAAGCGGTGTTCAGTGCATCCGCAGGGGATAACCAGGTGTGGCCGGGCTGGCTGGTCGAGCGGGGTTTCAGGTGGATTTGCACCGGCTGGATATGCAGCTTGAAGTGGGTAAAGCTGTGGCTGATTCGCGGCAGGGCCTGCTGCGTATGCGCAACCAAGCCAAAGCGATCACGGCAATGACTCTGCGGATCATCGTCGAGCAGCAGTTCGGGCAGACTCCACAGGCCACCCCAGATACCGCGGGCGGGCCGTTTCTCCAGCATCAGTTCGCCGCGATCGAGCAGGAGCAGCATTTGTATCTGCTTTTCCGGCAGGGGCTTGCGAGGCCTGGAGGCAGGAAGTTCAGCCGTGCGGTGCTGGACGCGGGCGATGCAGTCGGACTGGACCGGACAATCCGGGCAGGCGGGCTTGCTGCGGGTGCAGACAAGCGCGCCGAGATCCATCATGCCCTGTGTGTAGGCTTCGATATCTTTTGGGGGCAGGCGCGCATCGGCCAGCTGCCACAAAGCCGCCTCAACTTTTTTATCGCCCGGCCAGCCCGGTATGCCGCCATGGCGAGCGAGAACGCGTTTGACGTTGCCGTCGAGGATGGCGCAGCTCTGGCCAAACGCCAGCGCGGCGATTGCTGCGGCGGTAGATCGACCCACGCCCGGTAACTGGGCGATCAGTTCGGGTGTGGATGGAAAGTGCCCGCCATGCACTTCGATGATGCTGCGTGCGGCAGCGTGCAGATTGCGCGCCCGGCTGTAGTAACCCAGACCGCTCCACAGGGCGAGCACGTCGTCTTCCTGCGCAGCAGCCAAGGTGGCCAGGCTGGGGAAGCGCGCAACAAAGCGTTCGAAATAGGGGATGACCGTCGAAACCTGCGTCTGCTGCAGCATGATTTCAGACAGCCAGATGCGGTAAGGATCGCGATCAAGCTGCCAGGGCAGGCTGTGGCGGCCCTGGCGATGCTGCCACTTGATGATGCGGGAAGAAAAATCGTTCACCGCTGAAGGGTATCACTCCACCCGGTCCTGGATACCCTTGTGAAAAAGTGGGGATATTAGGCGCGAAGCGGATGACTTGAATGACGAATCGCCCACAGGGGGCGATTCGTGTTGCGGCAATTCAGGCGATCCTTACTTCAGGCGTGGCCCATTTTCTGGCGGAACAGATTCATCAGTTTGCCGAATGCGGACTCGGTGATGGACTTGCGCTCAACCAGTACCGCTTCACCTTTGCGGAGCTTGTCGGCCAGACGGTTCAGGCTGATGGAAAAGCTGTTCATGCCATCCTGGTCAGAGAACAGATACGTGCTCTTGACGCCGCTCACCCATCCCAGCCGCGCCCAGCGGAAGGTACCGTCGTCATAGTGGAACTCCACCCAGTCGCCCTTGTTCATGGTGCGGGCGCGAAGTGTATAGATATCCTCATACTCCGGTGCGGGGGGTTCAGGTTCGGCAACCACTTTGGGCGTGTCTTCGACCGTGACAACCAGCGCTGCGGGCTGCTCCATGAGCTCCTCGATTTCCTCGGGGGACATATCGGGCAACGGCACCGGCTGGGCGACGGGGCGCACGGCATTGGCATGCAGGATCACCAGGTTGGCAAAAAAGCGATCCGTCAGCTTGGCTGGCAGGTCAATTTCGGCCACTCCTTCACGCAGGCGCTTCAGCAAGCCGGGCAGGATCCGCACCAGCATCAGCCGGGCATCCATGTCGGCCTTGGCCTGCACGCTCCACACCAGTTCACGCATGGTCTCGACGTGGCTATTGAAGTGTGCGCCCTGATCACCTTCCTTGACGTAATCCGTTGTCAGCAATTGTGCCCAGTCGCGGCGCAGGAACTCGCGTACAGCCTCGGCCACGGGTTGATCCTTGAGTGCCCGGTTGATGAAATCGTGAACAATGACAGGGGCGAGTTCGGCACGCTCGGATTGCTTGATCTCGAGGATGTCTGATTGCAGGCTGACATCGACCGTTTCCTCGAGCGTTTCCTCCAGCCTGGAACTCATGGCTTCAAGCTCGGCGGCAGCCGTGGCAAATACGGCTATGTCCTTTTCGAACTCCTCCAGAACACGACTCACCACCTGGGAAATGGCTTCCAGACGCGCCTGACCAGCCGCGTTTTCAGGCAGGTGAACAGCCAGCGTGGCAATGGCATCCAGCATGCGACGCACCGGATGGTTTGCCTGCGAGAAGAAATTGCGGTCCAGCATGGCCACTTTCAGTACCGGAATTTGCAGGCGCGCGATTTGAGCCTTGAGGCGGTCAGGAATGGTAGCTTCCTCGAACACCACATCAAACAGCATGGCGACCGCATCCACCAGTACTGCATCGAGCGGGCTGGCTGATTGCATGACGGGGCTTTGCTGCAGGCTGCGCAGCACGTTGTGGATAGCCGAGGCTTCCAGTAGCGGGAGTTCGAAGCGCGCTCCACCTGGCAGCGTCATGGCGCCGGTTTGCAATTGGCTGAGCGAATCAAGCAATGAATACCCACCTGCTCCGGCAGGCGCATTGCCGCCCGCATAGCCACCTCCACCCCCTTGAGCTGCACCGCTTCCCCCGGCCAGTTGCTCAAACATGTTGAACATGTCGCCCCCACCCTGCGGGCTTGGCGCGGCTGCGCCTGATGCGGCGCCATGGCCCGATGAATGCTGGGCACGGTTTTTCGCGCCCACCTTGAGATCTGGCAGGATGCCGTGGTCGATCAGATAACGATTGATGGATTGATAAATGCCGGCGAGTTCGGTGGTCAATACCAGATCAAACTGGTTCAACAACACAATACGGATGCTTTGCTCGGATTGTGTGTGGGTAATGCCATCGAGCAGGGCCTCGCACAGCGCACGTGGGCCCAGTGGATTGTCGTTTTCCGCCAGGTCGGAACGGCCCATCAAGTGGGCGATACGAGCATCCAGGGCAACCAGTTCCTCCGCGCAGTTGTAACGCAGACGGGAAGTGGCCTTGTCGACAGCCAGGGTGATTTCAAAATCCTGGTCGCCGACCAGCGACAGTTCCATCAACTCGGGAGCGGTGGAGGCTTCGCGATTGAGCGTGAAGTCGTTGAACGACGAGAAAAAAGCCTCCTTGCAGGCACTCAGCAATTCATTGGCCTGTTTATTGAGGATACCTTGCGCGCCGTAAAAACTGTTGCGCGTTTCCAGCAGGGGTGAACGGTCTGCCATGGCCAGCAGCGTGTTTTCCATGGCTTCGGTTTGTCGCGTCAATACGCGGGTCGCGCCCTCGATCAATAAATCACGGCTGTCATGCAGCATGCCCAGGGTCTCGGACGAGACCTGTGCACGGCGTGACCGCTCAAATTGGTTGAGGTTAACTACGACTGAATTGTCAGGCATCTCGCGCTCCATGGTGATCACCTCGCGGTATCTGCGGCCGGACGGACAACGAATGGGGAAATGCGCAACCGGAAGCGACCGGCGGCCCCGCTGTCTCTGCATTCGTGGCGAATGATTGAGATCGGTAACTTTGCGTCCCCGTCTCGCGGCGGGTTTGCCCTGTTCGGTGATCGTCAGTTGTGTCCAAAATTTGACACACAACCACGTAACTGAACTATCGGTTGCGTGGAGGGAAAACTTAAGCGAGCCGCGTAAAAATTTTAAGAAGAACTATTTATTAATTGCGATTTGAGCCGCAGCATGGCTTTCCGGGTTAGTGATTGCTCAGGTATGTGCGCGCGGCCGGCGCGTATTTCTGCCGCGAGCTGGTCGCTATCCAGCGAAAAACGCTGTTCGCCTTCACCAGCGCAAAACAGCATATAGCCACGCACGCCTACCCAGGCCACGCGTGCGGTGGCCAGTCCTTCATATGGTGGGTCGAAATCCACCCAGTCGCCTTCCAGCAATTGTTCGGCCTGTTGCAGGGCGGCATCGTCCGATGGCGCGTCGGCCAGCCTGTGGGCGAACGAATCGATCTCATCTTGCGATACCTGCCTGGGCGTAAAGGTGCTGACTCGGGTTTCCTGTTGCCCCATGCCCGGACGGACCCAGCATTCCTGGGTGGCGGTGATGGCGCTGAAGAAGTCCTTGAGTTGTGCGGGCTCGGCACCCTGCGCCAGCAGGCCGCGCCGCAACTCGGTGTTGATCCTGGGAATCGACTGCAGGCGCGCTTCCCGCATGTCTCCATCATCCGGTGCCTGCAGGCTGAGAAACAGCTGGAGCTGGGTCATGCAGGCGTCGCGCCAGCCCGGGCCTTCGCCTGCTTCGGATACGTACAGTGACGCCATGTAAGGAACCCAGGCAGCTTCCATGCGCCGGAGAACGGACTCTGGCGCGGGATAGCGGCCAGTCAGGTCATTCAGGTTTTCCAGTGCCAGCAGCGTGCCGAGTTCCTGCTGCTCAATATGCTCCAGATTCGCGACTTCTGACGTCACTTCGGCCGAAGTGCGTGCATTCTCCTCACTCAGCCAGATGCTTAGTGCCTGATGCGCCTGGGCAAAGGCTTCGATCTGGTGGTCAGGATCATCGAGGACACGTGTGCAGGCCGTCTCGATCTGGGTGAGCGCCTGGAGATGTGAAGGATTGTGTTCGGGGAAATGGCGGGAAAAGAGTCCGAGCAAATCGATTAGCTGGCGCG
>CAYGMS010000168.1:0-5689 GCA_964350905.1 uncultured Thiobacillus sp.
GGGCTGGCGCAGCGTATCATCAATGATGAAGTGCCCGAGACGCTCAAGGGCAAGAAAGTGCTGGTGCTCGATCTGGCCGCCTTGCTGGCGGGTGCCAAGTATCGCGGCGAATTCGAGGAACGGCTCAAGGCTGTGCTGAAAGAGTTGGCGATGGATCCGGGTCGCTACATCATGTTCCTGGACGAGATGCATACGCTGGTCGGCGCGGGCAAGGCCGAAGGCGCGATGGACGCCGGTAACATGTTGAAGCCGGCGCTGGCACGCGGTGAACTGCACCTGATTGGCGCCACCACGCTCGACGAATACCGCAAGTATGTGGAGAAGGACGCTGCGCTGGAGCGCCGCTTCCAGAAGGTGCTGGTCGACGAACCCAGTGTTGAATCAACCATCGCCATCCTGCGCGGTTTGCAGGAACGCTATGAACTCCACCACGGCGTCGAGATTACCGACCCGGCAATCATCGCTGCTGCCGAATTGAGCCATCGCTACATCACCGACCGCTTCCTGCCCGACAAGGCGATCGACCTGATCGATGAAGCGGCAGCGCGCATCAAGATGGAAATCGATTCCAAGCCCGAGGTGATGGACAAGCTCGACCGACGCATCATTCAGCTCAAGATCGAGCGTGAGGCGGTGAAGCGGGAGACCGATGAGGCCTCGAAAAAGCGCTTGGGCCTGCTGGAAGAGGAAATTGAAAAGCTCGGTCGCGAATCGGCTGATCTGGAAGAGGTGTGGAAGTCCGAAAAGGCCCATGTTCAGGGCAGTGCCCACATCAAGGAAGAAATCGACAAGCTGCGCGGCGAGATGGTCGACCTGCAGCGTCAGGGCAAGCTCGACAAGGTCGCCGAGATTCAATATGGCAAGCTGCCGGCGCTGGAAGCGCAGCTTCAGCATGCCGAATCGACCGACACCAAGCCCGCGTTCAAGCTGCTGCGCACCGAGGTCGGCGCCGAAGAAATCGCCGAGGTTGTCTCGCGTGCCACCGGCATCCCGGTTTCCAAGATGCTGCAGGGTGAGCGCGACAAGCTCTTGCACATGGAAGAGAAGCTGCATAGCCGCGTGGTGGGGCAGGACGAAGCCGTACGCGTGGTGTCGGATGCCATCCGTCGCTCACGCGCCGGCCTGTCCGACCCCAACCGTCCGCTCGGCTCCTTCCTGTTCCTCGGCCCCACCGGTGTCGGCAAGACCGAACTGTGCAAGACCCTGGCCGAATACCTGTTCGATTCCGCCGATCACATGGTCCGCATCGACATGAGCGAATTCATGGAGAAGCATTCGGTCGCGCGTCTGATTGGTGCGCCACCCGGCTACGTTGGCTATGAGGAAGGCGGCTACCTGACCGAAGCGGTGCGCCGCAAGCCCTATTCCGTCATCCTCATGGACGAGGTGGAAAAAGCGCACCCGGACGTGTTCAACGTGCTGCTGCAGGTGCTGGATGACGGCCGCCTGACTGATGGCCAGGGGCGTACGGTCGATTTCCGCAACACCGTGATTGTGATGACTTCCAACCTCGGCTCGCAGATGATCCAGCAGATGGAAGGGGATGATTACCAGGTGGTGAAACTTGCTGTGCTGGCCGAAGTGAAATCCTACTTCCGGCCTGAATTCATCAACCGTATCGACGAAGTGGTTGTGTTCCACGCGCTGGACGAAAAGCACATCGCCAGCATTGCGCGGATCCAGTTGCAGGGTCTGGAAAAGCGGCTGGCACAGATGGAGATGAAACTGGAGATTTCCGAGGCCGCTTTGGCCGAAATCGCCAAGGCCGGATTCGATCCGCTCTATGGTGCGCGACCACTCAAGCGCGCGATCCAGAGCGAACTCGAAAACGCGCTGGCACGCGAAATCCTGGGCGGGCAGTTTGCCGCCAAGGACATCATCCGGGTGGATGCGCGCGATGGCGTGTTCAGCTTTGAGAAAGCGGCGTCACAGGAGGATTGATCCGGATGGGCAGGACGAGAGAGGGCGGGGTTCCACCCTCTCTTTTTTGGGCAGATTGAAAGAAACCCACTTTAGGTTGTGTGAGACTGATGGGTTAAGGCCCGCTGGGCGGACTCGGTCTTCCAGCTACCGATTCATCAGTAACCCGTCGCCGCTACGCCCCCATTTTTTTGTCCGATGGCAGCACACCCCGTAAAATGGGCTGTTGACGACTCTGTCTGGATTTTTTTGTCTTCCCCTCTTTTTAAAGCCGTGGTGTTTTTTACCGTGCTGTGCGCGGGGACGGCTCACGCCCTGACGGTTGAGGTGGTGGCGCCAGACGAACTCAAGCCGCTGCTGATGCAGCATCTGGATACGGCGCGGGCAGCGCGGCGGGGTGAAAAGCTGGACGCGGAGGAGATTGCGCGTCTGCAGCGTCAGAGCGAACTGACTGCACGCGAACTGCTGGCCACCGAGGGATATTTTTCTCCACAGGTGGAAAGCGCAGTGGAATGGCTGGGCGAGGATTGGCGTGTGGATTACCGGGTCGAGCCTGGCGTGCGCACATTGGTGCGCAGCGTGAAGCTGGATTTCGAGGGCGCGCTGAAAGCCGGTGCTGACAGGGACAGACTTCGAGAACGTATTACACACAGCTTTTCGTTGAAGGCGGGCATGCCGTTTCGGCAGGCTGATTGGGAAAGCGCCAAGCAGGTGGTGCTGCGCCCCTTGCTGGCGGGGGCGTTTCAGACTGCGCGCATTGCCGCGAGTGAAGCCCGCGTAGACCCGGCCAGTCATGCCGCCGACCTGACACTGACGGTCGACAGTGGCCCGGAATTTTTTTACGGTGAAGCGGTGATCAGCGGCAGCGAGCGCTATCCTGAATCCATCGCCCGTAATCTCAGCCCGGCCAAACCCGGCCAGCCGTATCGCCAGCAGGACATGCTGGATTATCAGACGGCACTGGAGGCCAGCGGCTATTACGCACAGGCCATGGTGCGCATCGAATCCGATCCCGCGCTGGCGGCAGCCGTGCCGATCCAGGTCGAAGTGGTGGAGCGCAAGGAAAAACGCTTCAGCGTGGGCGTGGGCGTCAGCACCGACACCGGCGCGCGGGTGCAGTCTTCGTGGCTGCATCGGGACATTCTGAATCGAGGGCTGCGGCTGAAGCTGGATGCACGCCTGGAAACCAGCCGGCAGACGGCGGTGGCCGAACTGGCCTGGCCGCGCAACGCCAAGGGCTATGAAAACAGCATCGGCCTGCAACTCAAGCAGGAGGACATCGAAGGCCAGGAAACCAGCTCGACCGTACTGGCGGCCAAGCGCAGCCGGACGCGCGGACAGATCGAAACGACCTTGTCGCTGCAATACCAGACCGAAGAAGAAACCATTGCCAATGTGCTGGACTCGAGCAATCAGGCATTGAGCCTGAATTACGCCTGGACCCGTCGCAATGTGGGGCGTGCGTTTTATCCGCGCCGGGGCTACGTGTTGAGCTTGCAGGGCGGCGGTGCACTCGATGCGTTGTTGTCTGATACCAGCTTTGTGCGCCTGCTGGCACGTCACACCCAGTACTTTCCGGCAGGCAAGGATGGGCGACTGATTGTGCGGGGCGAGTGGGGCAGCGTGCTGGCCGAGTCCCGCGACGGCATCCCCACCGATTTCCTGTTCCGCGCCGGTGGCGACAACTCAATCCGGGGCTATGCCTATCAGAGCCTGGGGCGCTCACTTTCCACGGGCGTGTCGTCGGTGCGCTATCTCGCCACCGGCAGCATCGAATACAACTATTTCTTCAACCGCGAATGGGGCATGGCACTGTTCGTCGATGCCGGCGATGCGGCGGACAGTCCGGGCAGCCTGTCGCCGGTGTTTGGCTATGGATTCGGCGCGCGCTACAGCTCGCCGGTAGGTCCGGTCAATCTTGACCTCGCCTATGGTGAAGCGACCGAGAAATTCCGCCTGCATTTCTCGCTGGGAGTATCGTTTTGAAACGCGCTGTCTGGCGTGTCGCCGCGGTGCTGATGGTCGTGGCCGGATTGCTTGCGACGACACTGGGGTTGTTGAATACCGACAGTGGATTTCGCTGGCTGGTGGACACAGCGAGCACCTTCAGCCGGGGCCAACTAGCCGTCGAGGGGGTGACCGGGCATCTGGGCGCACCGATTGGATTTCAGAAACTGGTGGTCACCACGGAGACGCAGCGCATCACCCTGACAGGAGGGCAGCTGGAATGGCGGCCGCGTGAACTGCTGCGGCGCCAGCTCAGGATTGAGTTGCTGGCGGTGCAGCAGGTACGGGTCGAGATCCTCAAAAAGGATCCCACGCCGCCGCAGCTTCCCGACAGCCTGCGTCTGCCGGTGGACGTGCAGGTGGCTGCATGGGACGTGGCACAGCTCGATGTGGTCGAGTCCGGACAGACGCTCAGCTTCAAACAGCTGCGCGGCAGGGTGGACGATACGGGCGATCGCTACACGCTCGCGGCCGCGATCAGTACGCCGTGGGCCGAGGTCGATGGCCAGCTGGGGATCCAGAAGGATGCGCCGTTCGATCTGCAGGGTCGTGTGACTGCCGCGCGGGAATTGCCTCTGCCTGTAGAGGCCGCGCTTGAGCTGACGGGAAAATTGGCAGCAATCCAGTTCCGGCTCGATGCCCAGGCTGAAAAAATGAATGCCATGGCCATGGGTGAAATCGCCCCGTTTGCACCGGTGCGCTTGCCCAAGGTGGTGGTGGCCGGGCATGGCATCGACCCCCGGCAATTCGCCGCCGATGCTCCGCAGGCCGATCTGGCATTTTCCGGCGTATTCGAAGGGCAGCCGGGTGAACGCCTGCTGGGCACGTTCAGTCTCGCCAATCAACAGGCCGGCCGGCTGGATCAGAATCGCCTGCCGCTGGCCAGTCTGACCGGCGCCGTGCTGGGCGACAGCACAAATGCCGATTTCAGCGCATTGACCATCGACCTGGGTGCGGCCGGGCAGTTCGCCGGTGAGGGGCAGTGGCGTGACGGACGCTTCGCTATCAATTTGAGCAGCCCGAGCCTGAACCTGGCGGGGGCGCACCGCGACTTCCACCCCACCCGCATGCGTACAGCCTTGCAGGTGTCGGGTGATGCGGCAGGCCAGACGCTGACAGCCGATCTCGCCGAAACCTGGGGCGAGGGCCATTTCATCCTGAGCCATGCCGATGCGGCATTGCGCTTGCAGGAGGCAACGTTCAGCGGACAGGTCGGCAAACTGACGGCCAGCGGCAGCGTGCAGCTCGATGCCAGTCGAGCTTTCGTGGCCAAATTCGACGCCACTCAGATCAACCCCGCCCGGCTGGGCGATTTTCCGCGTGCCCGGCTCAATGCGCGAGGCGAGATCAGCGGCGCGCTGTTGCCGGAGCTGCGCCTGCAAGCGCAATTCACCCTGCCGCCGGGCGAACTTGAAGGCCGGCCGGTCAAGGGGCAAGGCCGGTTGCGCTACGCCAACAAGCACCTCAGCGACACCGATATCGACATCGATCTGGCGGGTAATCGCGCCCAGTTCAAGGGCGCATACGGCCGGGTGGGCGATCGTCTGGTGTGGGATATCAACGCGCCAGCACTGGCACGCTTGAATCTGGGGCTGGCCGGACGGCTGACCAGCAGCGGCAGTGCCACTGGCGAACCGATGCAGCCGCAGATCGATGCGCAGCTTGAGGCCAGCGGCTTGCGCTTGCCGGGCGAGGTGACGGCCGACTCCCTGAACCTGCAACTCAAAATGCAGGCAGCGGCAACCGGTGTGTTCAACGGCCA
>CAYGMS010000169.1:0-5666 GCA_964350905.1 uncultured Thiobacillus sp.
CACCATACGGGGCAAGGCCGCACGCTGGTCATTGCCCTGTTGCTGACGCTGTCGTTTGCCGGGATCGAGGCACTGGCTGGCTGGTGGTCGGGCTCACTCGCCCTGCTGTCCGACGCCGCCCACATGCTCACCGACAGTTCCGCGCTGGGACTGGCAGCAGGCGCTGCCTGGCTGGCCCGCCGTCCGCCCAGTGCACGGCATTCCTACGGTCTGGTGCGCGCCGAAGTGATGGCTGCCCTGTTCAACAGCCTGCTGATGCTGGTGCTGATCGGCTTCATCGTGCACGAAGCCATCGACCGCTTCGGCACCCCACGCGAGATCAAGGGCCACGCGGTCATCGGCGTGGCGGTGATCGGCCTCGCGATCAACCTCGTCGTCGCCTGGGTGCTGTCGCGTGGCGAACACACGTTGAACAACCGCGCTGCCCTGTTGCATGTACTGGGCGATGCACTCGGCTCGGTGGCGGCCATCGCCGCCGGTGTCGTCATCGTCACCACCGGCTGGTCGCCGATCGACCCGTTGCTATCGCTACTGGTGGCGGTGCTGATCCTGGTTTCGGCCCTGCGCCTGCTGCGCGAAGTGGTACATGTACTGATGGAAGGGGTGCCCGGCCATATCCGGCTGAAGGACGTCGGCCAGGATCTGGCTGCGCTCGATGGCGTGCTACGCGTGCATGATCTGCATGTGTGGACGCTCGCATCCGGCACCATCGCGTTATCGGCCCATCTGGAAATCCACAACCTGGATGAATGGCCGGCCATTCTCACCGCCGCCCGTCAGATGATGGACGCGCAGCACGGGATTCAGCATGTCACCCTGCAGCCCGAAGTACTGACTGCGCAACCACTCCGGCGCGGCGACTGGCCCCTTCGCGCAGGCGGCTCGCAAGGATAAGCGAGAGCCAGACGCAGGTCGTTCGTCCGCCAGTTGCTTCGCCACGGTGTAAGCCGCGCGCAATCGGGATTGAAATATTCACCTCGTCTCTCCCGGGCTCGGCTAATCGGCTGAGTCACGCCACGCCCCCGCGCTCCACACAAAACCAGTGCACAGCGCCATACCCACTTCTAGAGGGCCCCATCCGCCCTTTTGCAAATATTTGCTGCCACCGCTTGACTCATTAATGAGAACGGTTATCATTCGCAAAACAAACGTCAGCATGAATGAAACCCGATCCAACCAAACCAGGCGCCCAAGACATGCCAACGCAAACACCTTCATCTGCCCATTCTCCGGCCGGTCCGGGCGCCCGAACTTCAGGACCGGGTGCCGTCCCGACGGACTATTTATTTCAGGGCAATCAGGAAATCCTGATCAGCCACAAAGGCGAGCACTACCGACTGCGCATTACCAAGCACGGCAAACTGATTCTTACCAAGTAAATCAATTGCGTCTGACGCGCACGCTGATCCTGACGAAATAATCCAGCCCGTTCCGAATAAACGGGCTTAGCCAGCCAACGGGCTCTCCGCCCCGGTAGCCAGCCAATACATTTTTTTCATTGGCTCTATCTGAAAGGAGAAGTTCATGGCTATCGCACCCCCCGTCGTCGCCCTGGCTGCCGCCCAGCCTTTGCAGGCCTGGTATCAACAGTTTTTTGTCTGATGAATCACATGCCCGCCGCACCGTTCGCCGGCACGTTGGCCCTGGACCGACCACGTACCTCACGCACCATCATGGCTGGGGTCACGCTTGCGCACGTCGGTTTGCTCAGCCTGCTGTTATTCGCACCCGCTTCCATTGCTCCGGTCACACCGCCGCGCACTCTGATGGTGAACCTGATCGAGTTCGCGGTCGAGCAACCGGAACCTCAGCCCAAGCCTGACCCCAAACCGGCACCGCCCCGGCCCTTCATCAAACCGCTGACGCCACCGCCCGTGCTGGTAGCCAAGCGGACGCTGCCAACGGCCGCGCCCGTGGTTGAAGCGCTCCGTTCCGATCCCGCGCCAGAACCTGTACCAGAGGTGCTGCCGCCGCCCGCGCCAGTAGCGGAAGCACCCAAGCCAGCACCGCCACCTCCACCGAGTCAGCCCTCGCCGCCGCAGACGGCGGATTATCTGGCCAATCCCAAGCCGCCGTATCCATCGCTTTCCAGGCGCCTGAGCGAGGAAGGAACGGTGCGTCTGAACATTCTGGTCAATCCGGACGGCAGCGTGGCGCGCCTGGAGCTGGCGAAGAGCAGCGGCCATCCACGCCTCGATCGCTCTGCCATGGTCACAGTGCAGTCCAGCTGGAAATTCGAGCCCGCTCGCCAGGCCGGCAAGCCGGTGGCCGCGTGGGTCATCGTACCAATTCAGTTCACCCTCAGGAGTTAAACCATGGAAACCGCCGCAACCCAAACCCAGCTTGGCTTTGCCCACTTTATCGCGCAGGCCGACAGCCTCGCGCATTTCCTGCTAGTGGTGCTGCTGGCGATGTCGGTCATCACCTGGACACTCATCGTCAGCAAAAGTCTCGCCAACTGGCGCATGAAGCAGCATGCCCGGGCTTTCCTCGCGCGTTTCTGGGATGCGCCCGAGCTGGCGGCCGTGGCCGATTATCTGCAGAACAACGGCATCAACGACCCGTTCTCGCATCTCACTCATCATGGCTTCAAGGCCGCCGAGCAATACCGCAACAAGACCGGCCAGTGTCTGGTTGAATCGGGTTTGGAAAACGAGTTCCTCACCCGTGCACTGCGCCGCGCGATCAACCAGGACACCGCACGCCTGGAATACGGCCATACCATGCTGGCCTCCATTGCCTCGTCAGCGCCTTTCGTCGGCCTGTTCGGCACGGTATGGGGCATCTATCATGCGCTGGTCAACATCGGCATGAGTGGCTCGGGCAGCCTCGACCAGGTAGCTGGGCCAGTGGGCGAAGCGCTGATCATGACCGCGCTCGGCCTCGCCGTCGCCATCCCCGCCGTGCTCGCCTATAACTTCTTCAACCGCGCCAAGCGCTCGGTGCTGTCCGAAGTAGACGGCTTCGCGCATGACCTGTTTGCCTTCATGTCCACCGGGATACGCAACAACACCCGCATCGATCAAGACGAAGCACGTGTGTACGCCACGCCCGTCTCCAGGAGCGCATGATGGCTTTCGGCGGACTCACCCACGACACCGGCGACGGCGACAACGCGGAAATCAACATGATTCCGCTGATCGACGTGATGCTGGTGCTGCTGGTCATTTTCATCATCACCGCACCGCTGATGACGCACGCGGTAAAGGTCAATCTGCCGGTGGCGTCCAGCCAGCCAAATGAGATCAAGCCAGAAACGGTGAACCTGTCAATCAAGGCCGACGGCACTGTGTACTGGAACGCGGAACCGGTCGATGCGACCGCCTGGCAAGCGAAAATGAATCTGGCCACTGCGCAGACACCGCAACCGGAAATCCACATCCGTGCCGATGGTGACCTCACCTACCGCAACGTTGCTCAGATCATGGCCGACGCCGCGCATGCCGGGCTGACCAAGCTCGGATTCGTCACCGATCCCCATACCCAATAAGGTTTCACTACAGGACGCTGTCGTCCGTTTTCCCTCAGCCAGCCAGCCGCATGCCTTGCGTCAAGCCAGCCAGACTCATCTGACGCAAGGAGCAATCAATGAACCGCACCACCCGCAGTTTCAGGCAGCACAGCACGACGCAGGCACTCACCCGATCCCGGCTGGCCATGGCCATGGCCGTGGCCGTGGCACTCAATTTTCCCGCTCAGGGGATTGCCGCCCAGATTGAACTGCCGCGTATTGACGTAATCTCCGGCGGTGAAGAAGCCATTGCCAAGCAACCTGGTTCTGTCTCGATCGTCAACAAAGAGCATCTTGAACGTATCCAGCCACTCTCCACCGAGGACGCCCTGCGTAAGGTTCCCGGGGTATACATCAAGGGCGAAGAAGAAACGGCAGTTGTCGCCAACATCGGCATCCGTGGCCTGAGCGCGGCAGACTACAAGACGCTGGTTCTCGAAGACGGCGTGCCTATCGCGCCCGGCCTGTTCGTTGGTAACGGCCGCTACTACAACCCGCGCATCCAGCGCATGGACGAAATCGAAGTACTGAAGGGCGCCGCTGCGCTGCGCTATGGTCCCAACACCATCGGTGGTGTCATCAACTACAAGACCAAGGAGCCCATCGACGGCTTCGCCGTTTCGGGCCGTGCTGGCACGCACAACTATCGCGAAGCCTCCATCGAAGCCGGAGGTTCGACCCCCTCGGGCGAAGCCAAGGCCGGTTTGTTCTACACGCGCGCGTCGAGCGACGGCTTCCAGGGCAAAGATTTCGACATGCAGGACCTCATGGTCAAGGCCGGCATGGCTCTGGGTGACAACCAGTGGCTGGGCGCGAAATTCACTTATTACGAAAACGACGCCAATATTTCTTATCGCGGCCTGTTTCTTGGTGAATACAACGCCGGAGCCGAGTACAACCCGGCGCCGGATGACTACTTCCTGACCGAACGTAAATCGCTCGACATCAATCATATGTGGGAAATCCGCCCTGGCATGAGCCTCAATACCGTACTCTACTGGAGCGAGATGCACCGCGATTACTGGCGTTTCGCTGTCGACAACGCTGCCTCGACAGCCGCTGGAAGTTGGGTTTACACGAACGTTGTCAACGGCAACAACCGCTCCTTCGACCGCATCGGCCTGGATTCCCGCCTCACTGTCGCCAACAAGCTCTTCGGCGTGACCGGCGAGGCCGAAATCGGCGCGCGCATCATGGAAGAAGAGATGGTCGATCAGGGTGTCGCCGCAACTCGCGTCAACCCGCGTACTGGCACGATCACCACCGACCGCATCGATTCCGCCACCAGCTACGCCCTCTTCGCGCAGAATCGCTTCGATGTGACCGACAAGCTCTCGATCACCCCCGGTCTACGCATCGAAAGCTACAAGCAAGAGCGTGAAGACCTCCGCAATAGCACCAACAACGGCGACAGTTCGAACACCGATTACCTGCCCGGGATCGGCGCAACCTATAAGCTGAACCCCGCCGCCCAGCTCTATGGCAGCATCTACAAAGCATTCTCGCCGCCGCTCAACTCGCAGTCGATCGTGACCGGTGTCGATCAGCAACTCGACGCCGAACATTCCATCAACGTCGAGTTCGGCGTGCGCGGCCAGAGCGGCGCGATGCGTTATGAACTCACCGCGTTCCAGATGGATTTCGACAACCAGATCACCCCGGCCATATCCGGCGGTCTGGCGAATGCGAACGTCGGTAGCACCCTGCATCGCGGTCTGGAAGGTGCGCTGGGTTACCACTGGGACAATGGCTTCAGCGTGAACGGCAATCTGACCTGGATTCCAGTTTCGGAATACCGCGAAAATCGTGGCGGCAGCATCAATGACGGCAACCGCTTGCCTTACTCGCCAGAACTGCTGGCGAACTTGGGTCTCGGCTACGCGTCGGGCCCAGTCAACGCTGCACTCTCCTGGAATTATGTTGATGAACAGTTCGGTTCCGGCGATAACAGCCTGCCCATTACCGGCAGCGGCGGTGCCATCTGGTCGGGCCTGATTCCGAGCTATTACACCGTCGATCTGACCGGCAGCTACGACGTCAACAAGCGGTTCAAGCTCTTCGGCGCAATCAAGAACCTGACCGACGGGCGCTACATCGCCAGTCTACGTCAGGGCATCTACGCTGGTCCCGAACGGGCATTCGAAGTGGGTGCGAA
>CAYGMS010000170.1:0-1414 GCA_964350905.1 uncultured Thiobacillus sp.
CTGGCCGCCTCGGTATGGCAGGACAGGCAGGCTTCGGTCACTTCCTCGCCGGTCTTGAAGGGCTTTTGCAGCTGGGTGAACTTGCTGTGGTCGGCCGTGGAGCGTTTCGCCTCCGCCCGTGCAGGCGAAGCGTTCGGCGCAGCCGGAGGCTGTGCCGCGGCGCTCAGCATGGTCCCCAGCAGGCAGGCAAACACGATACGTCGGGCCAGGCGGACATGGGTTCGAATCAGGCAATTCATCCTTGGGTGCTCCCTGTTTTATCAGATCGTGCAGGCGACTGTAGCAGCAGCAACATCACGTGTGCCCACCCCGGGGAAATGCGTCATCGCGAGGGTGACTTGCGATAGGGGCGCAGGTACTGCCATTCGAAAAACCGCTTGGCCCAGTGCAGCAGACGGCAGGGCGGCAGGATCAGGGCACGTTTTTCGTTGCGATACACCAGTATGCCGCGATCAAGCGTGTCGACGATGCAGATCAATTCGACCTTGAAACGCGCGGCAGGTGGCTTGCCCTGCAGCGCCAGCAACAGGTTCTCGGCAGCCGCTTTCGCCTGCAGATCGGCAATGTGCGCCTGCTTGGGCAGCCAGTCGGGGCCGGGGTAGCTGCCGGAGTCGCCAGCGACGTATACCTTGTCAGCCCCTGCTACCTGGCAATGTTTGTCGGCCTGGAAAAAACCGCCCTCTGACAGTGGCAAGCCGGATTCGGCTGCCCAAGCCGGGCCGCTCATGCCAGGCATGAACAGGATCAGGTTGGCAGGGATGTCGCCGGCTTCGGTTTTGACCTTGTCCATCTCGAAGCCCGTGATCTTGTGGCCGAGGTGAGTGGCGATGTCACGCTTGGCCATTTCACGCAGCAGACCGGTCACCGCCTTTTCGCCCAGTCGCTTGCCAGGTTCTTTTGCGGCATTGAAGAACACCAGCTTGAAGCGATCGCGGCGGCCTTGCCGGCGCAGCAGCGTGTCGATACCGAACAGCAGTTCAAACATCGGGCCGCCGCGCATCGCGCCTTGCTCCTTCGGGTTGGTGCCGAAGCCGAATGCAATCGTGCCGCCGTCAAGTGCGGCCAGACGCTCACGGATGGCTTCGGCGGCGAGCGAGCCTTCGCAGATCGTCAGCGCATGTTCGATGCCGGGCAGTGCCTTGAGAAAACGGCCACCGCTGGCAATCATCAGGGCATCGTTGGTCAGGGTGCCGCTATCTGTAAGAATCGTGCGGCCAGCGTCGGCGAGACCGGTGACGCGGCCGGCGTGGAATTCGACCTGCTGTTCGGCCAGAAAGCCCGATACGTCGATATGCAGATCGGCGCCACGCCGCAGCCCGGATGGCACCCAGATCAGGCTCGGGTAATACATCAATTCGGCCTTGGGGGCGACGAGCGTGATGCGCGCCTTGCGGTCGCGCTTGCGCAGTTCGCG
>CAYGMS010000170.1:1514-3349 GCA_964350905.1 uncultured Thiobacillus sp.
GGTCCAGTTTTGGGTTTCGGCCAGTTGGCGGGCAATGGCCAGGCCCAGGCCACTGCCGCCGGTGGCGCGGTTGCGCGAAGGGTCGATGCGAAAGAAAGGACGGAATACAGCTTCGCGCAGGGCTGCGGAGATGCCCGGTCCGCGGTCGCGTACACCAATCAGGATACTGCCCGAGCAACGTCGCCGCACCAGTTCCAGGCGTCCCGGTCCGGCGTAACGCAGGGCGTTGTCCAGAAAGTTGCCAAGAATGCGTCTGAGTGCCAGCGGGGCGATGACCGCATGGCAAGGCGGACCGTCCGTGCGCAGGTGCGTTTGGCCCGGTGATTGGGCTTCTGCGGCTTCGATCAGTTCGATCAGCAGGGCATCGATGTCGGTGGCGACTGCGCTCTCGCGTTCCTGGGCACGGGCCAGCTCCAGTTGCGCATCGATGAGCGTTTCCATCTCGGCGACATCTTTTTCCATACGCGTGAGCAAAGGTGAGGTGCGTTCCTCGGCAAGCATTCCCAGTGCCATTTGCAGACGAGCAAGCGGGCTCCTCAAATCGTGCGAGACGCCGGCCAGCAGGGTGCTCTGGTTTTCACGCCGCGCAGCAAGCTGGGCGGCGGTCTGGTTAAAGATTTGTGCCAGTTCGGCCAGTTCGTGCTCGCCTGATTCCTGTAGCCGGGGCGGGTGTTCGCCGCTGCCGATCAGACGTGCAGCTTGCGCCAGACGTGCTACCGGGGCGGTGATCCGGCGCGCGAGCAACCAGGCGGTAATCAGGGTGACCAGCAGGCCCGCTGCGACACTCCAGGCCAGGGCAAAGGAGGGGCGCGGCACGATCAGTTCCTTGGCGAAGCTGAATCGCAACACATGGCGGGCCATGGGAATATCCGCATGAAAGCGTCCATCCGCCGTTTCGGCCACGTGCAAGGTGGTACCAGAGTCGAGGCGGGAGGTGAGTGAGGTTCGCAGGAAGTTGACGTAGGGAAGATGCCTGACATCGTTGCCCAGAGGCGTGCTTGTCTCCGTCAGGTCAATGTCGTGACTGAGCTTTAATTCATCTTCAAACGCGGGGCGTGTCGTGGCAGGCAGTTCCACCCAGGTACGTGCGGACAATATCAGCAGGGCAGCCAGGTCGTCGGCCGAGCGTTGCGCGAGCGGCATGGTGATATACAAAAAAACCGCCGTACCCGACGCGATCTGGGATACGAGCAGACCTGCCGCAACGGTGAGCACCGTGCGACGAAACAGCGAACTGCGCGGTTTCACGCTGCAACCTCGCCACGTGGCGAGAACAGATAACCTTCGCCCCAGATGGTGCGAAGGTAGACCGGCGCTTCGGGATTGGGCTCGATCTTGCGGCGCAGACGGGTTACCCGCACATCGACGCTGCGGTCAAAGGGCGAACGCTCGTAACCCTTGACCAGGGTGATGAGGTGATCGCGTGTCAGCACCTGGTTGGGGTGTTCAAGAAAAATGCGCAACAGGGTGAACTCGCCGGATGTCAGGGGGATTTCACCACTTTCGTGCGTCAGGACATGGGTGGCCAGATCCAGCCGAAACGGGCCAAAGACCAGTGCGCCGGTCTCTTTGGGCGCGGGCGCATTGCCGCCACCGCGCCGCAGCACCGCCCGCACGCGGGCGAGCAGTTCGCGCGGGCCGAACGGCTTGGCCAGATAGTCGTCAGCACCCACTTCCAGGCCCACCACCCGGTCCACCTCCTCGCCTCGTGCCGAGACGATGATGACCGGCGGGCCACCATCGGTACGCAGCCATTTGAGCAGGCTCAGGCCGTCCTCGCCCGGCAGCATCAGGTCGAGCACCACCAGGTCGGCGCCGTGGCGCGCCATGCTGGC
>CAYGMS010000170.1:3449-5649 GCA_964350905.1 uncultured Thiobacillus sp.
CGGGTCCGCTTTATTTCCCGAATACGCGGGAATATGTTGCGCCGCGTGAAACGCACGGCGCAGTGGAATTCCAACCCGCTGCAGGCGCTGGAGCAGGTGTTCTTTTCTCATGTCGCATTCATCGCGCGCAACCCTGATGTTGCCAGGCGCATGCTGGGCTGGTTGATCGTGTGCGGCGATGTCCGTATCCAGCGGCGTGTCCAGGCGGTCGTTGATTGCTACACATCACGCCTGGCCCAAAGAATCGAGCGCGCCAGGTGCCAGGATTTCATCAGAGCCGATATCAGCCCCCATTTCGCCGCAAACTTTTTCATCAGCCTGATTCAGGGATTGGTACCCGGAAAAAGTGCGGGTCTGACCGCGCGCAATGAGCTATTCAGGAAAGCCGCACACAGCTTTGCGCTTTACCGGGACTGGATGGCCACGCCGACACAAGGAACCAAGCCTGCCTGCATTCATATCCCCGCCTATTTCGGATGGAATCGAACATGAAACCCCTGTCACGCTTACTGACCGCCCTTTTTCTCGCCGCAGGAGCAACGACCAGCGCTGCCGAGCCCCTTGCGCTGTGGGATGCAATGGCGCGAGCCGCCCAGGCCAACCCGGCGCTACGCAGCCAGCAGGTCGAGCTCAGCCGGCAGACGCTGGAGCAGGACATTGCGCACGGACAGCGCCTGCCCAGGCTGGACCTGAATGCCGGCTATACCCGTTATGCCTATCCGTCGCTTGTCACGCCGATCCGGGAAGCCGGTGTTTTCCCGCCACTGGACCGGGATGTAGCCAATATCGGCCTGGCCTTGTCGCTGCCGCTCTACAGCGGCGGCAAGCTGATCGCGGGCGAGGCGCTGGCCGCCCATAACCGCGAGGCGTCAGCCCAGGCGCTGCGAGCCGGCGGGCAGGATCTGCTATTCAACGTCGTCGCCACCTATACCAAGGCCCTGCATTTCAGGCAGCTCGGCAAGGTGCTGGATGCCCGCATCAAGACGCTGCAGCAGGAGGAAAAGAATATCGGCTTGCGCATCGAACAGGGCCGCGCTGCACGGCTCGAATTGATCCGCCTTCAGACCCAGCTGTCGCAGGCACACTACGACAAGGTGTCCATCACGCAGGGCGAGAAGGATGCCTTGTCGCTGCTGGCATCGCTGCTGGGCGAAAGCGGGCCGGCCCTGACCCTGGCCGAACTGGGCAAGACCACCCCGGCTTTGCCGGCTTCGATCGAAGAAGCGAAGAATCAGGCTGCGCAGCACCGTCCGGACATGCTCGGGCTGGTTGCCAGCGGTAAGGCGGCACAGGAAAAAACAGCGATTGCCCGTGGCGAACGGCTGCCGCAAATCAATCTGGTCGCCAAGGCGCAGGAAACCACCGGAGGCGACTGGAATGGCTACTCGGATTGGCAGATGGGCGTGCAGCTGTCCATGCCCTTGTTCGATGGCGACATTCGTAAGCGCCGGGTGGAACAGGCCGGCCTAGAACAGCGGAAGAACACACTGCAACAGGAAGATATCCGTAACCGTCTTGCCAGCGAGATCGAGCAGGCATTCGGCGCATTGGCCGAAGCGCGTGCCCGACTGGGAGCCGCCACGCAGGGCGAAACCGAAGCCAGGGAAGTGCTGCGTATCGAAACCCTGCGTTACCACAACGGGGAGAACACCATCACCGACCTGCTCAGTGCGGAATCCGCATTGTGGTCTGCCACGGCGAGTCGTCTCCAGGCAGGGTATGACATCACCTTGAGCCAGGCGCGACTGCTGCGCACGCTTGGCAAACTCGCTACCGACAGCTTCAAGCCCGCGCTGCCTGACAGTAAAAAAGACGCCGCAGACCGCCCCGTGTCCGGTCGTACCCAATCCGACCTCACGCACTACCTTGCATGGCACCGTTGGGGCGTGACCGGCAGTAACGATCTCGTCACAGAAGGCAGCGCAGCAAGCTCATCTCGTCATTCCGGCCTCGCCGGTGCAAGTCTTTCAGGGCATTTCGTCAAGCAGGGAGCGAAACTATGAATAAAAAACTGATCATCATCGGCGCGCTGGTAGTGGGTATTGGCGGTGCTGCCTTGGTGTATTTTGCGCCCTGGGCAACACCGCCGGACAACGGCACGGTGTCCGGCTCGGGCACGGTGGATGCGACTGAAATTGCTGCTGCATTCCGGGTGCCGGGCATTCTGAGCCAGCGGCCGGTTGAGGAAGGCACTCAGGTC
>CAYGMS010000171.1:0-5604 GCA_964350905.1 uncultured Thiobacillus sp.
GCTTGCGGAACACTCCGGCACCTGACCATAATGGTTTCCGACCCCACGACGGCACAAAAGGAACCCCATGACCGAGGCTGCCAATTCACTGATTCAGGCCACTGCCGATCATTTAAGCCAGTTTGCGCCGTTCGACCAGATGGAAAGCGAACATGTTCTGTGGCTGGCACAGCATGCCACGCTGGCATATTTCGCCAAAGGGGAAGCCGTTCTCTCGCCCGAGCAGAACGATCCCGTCGCGTTTTTCATCATCAAGCAGGGCGTGGTGCAGGGCGAGCGGGTTACAAGCCAGATGCCGGACGCGCCTGCCTGGCTTGAACTCAGTGAAGGTGAATGCTTTCCGCTCGGCGCACTGCTCGCCAATCGTCCCGTCACCAGCGTCTACCGTGCCGGCAGCGATGTGTTCTGCTACCTCGTATCCGCAGCTGATTTTCTGCAGCTCACCCGACTGAGCGCAGCGTTTTATGATTTCTGCACCCGCCGCATCGCCAACCTGCTCGAACAGTCCCAGCACCTGATCCAGGCCGGTTATTCCAAGGCCAGCGCGGAACAGCAATCGATGAACAGCAGCCTGTCGGCCATTATCCGGCGCGAACCCGTGACCTGCGCTCCGGGCGACTCGATCAGACAGGCCTTGCAGGCCATGCAGGACCACGGCGTGGGCGCCATGGTGGCGGTGGAAAATCGTCTTCCCAAGGGCATCCTCACCCTGCACGATGTCTTGAGCCGCGTCGTATTGGCCGGAGCCGATCTCGATCAGCCGGTCATCGGCATCATGAGCACGAATCTCGCCACGCTGCCACCGCATGCGCCTGCGCATGAAGCGGCGCTGGCGATGGCGAAGCATGGCATCCGTCACGTTCTGATGACCGACAAGGGCTACCTCACCGGCGTGGTATCGGAAAAGGATTTGTTCAACCTGCAACGCGTGGGCTTGAGCCGGATCAGCAATGCCATTCGCCATGCCGCCACATTGGACCTACTCAAGCAATGCGCACAGGACATCCAGCAGCTTGCCCGCAACATGCTGGCACAAGGCGTGGCAGCCGAGCAGCTGACCCAGATCATCACCACCCTCAACGATCTGCTGACCACCCGCATCATCGAACTGGAACTTGCAGCCAACCCGATCGAGGACATCGAATTCTGCTGGCTGGCGCTGGGTTCAGAAGGCCGTTTCGAACAGACGCTGAACACTGACCAGGACAATGGCATCATCTTTGCGCCCAAGACCAATCAGACTCCGGCGGCACTACGCGAAATCCTGCTGCCGTTTGCCAAGCGCATCAATGACGCACTCGATGCCTGCGGGTTTCCGCTGTGCAATGGCTTTGTCATGGCGTCGAACCCGAAGTGGTGTTTGTCGCTGGAAGAATGGCGGACCACCTTCGACAACTGGATCTATCACGGTGCGCCGATGGACCTGCTGCACTCGACCATCTTCTTCGACTTCCGCCCGCTTTATGGCGCCGACCATCTGGGCACCACACTGCGCGAATGGCTGCAACAGGCAGCGCCGAAGAACACGCGCTTCCTGCACCAGCTGGCGGTCAACGCGCTGCGCAACCGCCCGCCGCTGGGCATGGTGCGCGACTTTGTCACCGGCGACGATCACACCGTCGACCTCAAGCTCAACGGCATCACGCCGTTTGTCGATGCCGCACGCATTTTCAACCTGGCCGTAGGCGGCGCGCAAACCAATACGCTGGAACGCCTGCGCGAAATCGCCGCGCCGCTGCGCATTCAGAAACACGATATCGACGCCTACTGCGATGCCTTCCTCTTCATCCAGTTGCTGCGCCTGCGGCTGCATCACGAGCAGAATGAACAAGGCAAACCGCTCACCAACCGGGTCGACCCCGATACGCTCAACACGCTCGACCGTCGAATATTGAAAGAAGTCTTCCGGCAGGCGCGCAAACTGCAAACCAAGCTGGGGCTGGACTACCGGGTATGAGCTGGCTGCACGGGCTTTTCCCGCCAAAACCCGAACTCACGCCGCAGCAGGCTGAACGCCTGGCGGCGTGGCAGGCACTGCCCACGCCACGCTTCGACCAACCCCTCCACGCAAGCCGCTATGTGGTGGTGGACGTGGAAACCAGCGGCCTCAACACCGCCCGCGACCACCTCATCGCCATCGGCGCCGTCGCCGTCACCCACGGCCGCATCCAGCTCAGCGACAGCCTCGAAATCGTGCTGCAACAAGCACAGGCCAGCAACAAGGACAACATCCTCATCCACGGCATCGGCGGCACCGTCCAACGTGAAGGCACACTACCTGCAGACGCCTTGCTCACGTTTCTGGAACATCTGGGAAAAGCCCCGCTCATCGCCTTCCACGTCGCGTTTGACCAGACCATGATCAACCGCGCCCTGAAGCAGTTTCTGGGGCTCAAGTTCGAGCACGCCTGGGCCGACCTCGCCTATATCGCCCCCGCCCTGCATCCACGCATTGCACGACGCACCCGCTCGCTGGACGACTGGATGGGCTTGTTCGGCATCAGCAACTACGCCCGCCACAGCGCGCTGGCCGATGCGCTGGCGACGGCGGAACTGTTTCTGGCGCTGCAACCGCTGATCGCGGCACAAGGGGCGGCCAGTTTTCGTGAGATGAAGATGCTGGAACAGACTTGGCAGCGGCAGAGCCAGCCCGTTTGAGCAAAAAAAAAGACCCCCGCCAAAGCGGGGGTCGATCATTTCACGAGTACCGAATCAATGCGCCTGGGCGGCCCCCGAACCCCGTGGGTAGCGGATGTCTTCCACCAGATGCTGGATGTGCTCCGGGCACGGAGCGGTCATCTTGGACACCAGCAGCGCGACGGCCACGTTGATGAGAGCCCCAACGACACCGATGCCTTCAGGCGAGATGCCCATGAACCAGTTGGCCGCTTCGTTCTTGGCCATCGGCTCGATGAATATCCCCTTGAAGTACACGATGTAGGCCATGGTGAAGACCAGGCCTGAGAGCATGCCGGCAATGGCGCCTTCCCGGTTCATCTTCTTGTAGAAGATGCCCATGACGATGGTTGGGAACAGGGAGGCGCACGCCAGGCCGAAGGCAAAGGCGACCACCTCCGCAACAAAGCCGGGCGGGTTGTAGCCCAGGTAACCGGCCACCATCACCGCAACCGCGGCGGCAATCCGGCCCGCCATCAGCTCGCCCTTCTCGGAAATGTTGCGGGCGAAAACGCCCTTGAGCAGGTCGTGCGAGATGGAGGAGGAGATCACCAGCAACAGACCCGCGGCGGTGGACAGTGCCGCGGCGATACCGCCGGCAGCGATCAGCGCGATCACCCAATCCGGCAAGCCGGCGATTTCAGGGTTGGCCAGCACCATGATGTCGCGGTCGACCTTGCCATCGAAGCTACCGTCCTTGGCTTTGGAGCCAAGCTCGTTGCCCTTCCAGCCGGCGGCGTCGGCCTTGGCCATAAAGGCTTCGTCCTTGCTCTTCTCGTTGTAATACTGGATGCGGCCATCGCCGTTCTTGTCCTCCCAACGGATCAGACCGGTCTGCTCCCAACGCTTCATCCAGTCAGGACGCGCCTCGCCTTCGAGGCTGGCTTCGGGGGCGAAGACATCACCGCCGGTGGCCAGCGCGCTGTTCACGGTGGTATGCAGGTTGTAACGTGCCATGGCGCCGACGGCGGGTGCCGTGGTGTAGAGGATGGCGATGAAGATCAGCGCCCAGCCGGCCGAGATCCGCGCGTCATGCACCTTGGGCACGGTGAAGAAGCGAACGATCACGTGCGGCAATCCGGCGGTACCCGCCATCAGTGCCAGCGTGATACAGAACACGTCGATCATGCTCTTGTCACCCGAGGTGTACTTGGCGAACCCCAGGTCGGTAACGACGCCGTCCAGTTTGGTCAGGAATCCTACGTCGCCGACGCTGCTGCCCAGGCCCAGTTGCGGCAGCGGATTACCGGTGAGTTGCAGGGAAATGAACACCGCCGGAATGGTGTAGGCAAAGATCAACACCACATACTGCGCGACCTGGGTGTAGGTGATGCCTTTCATGCCGCCGAGCACGGCGTAGAAGAACACCAGCCCCATGCCGACCAGCAGGCCGGTCGTGATGTCCACCTCCAGGAAGCGCGAGAACACGATGCCGACGCCGCGCATCTGACCCGCCACATAGGTGAAGGAAATGAAGATCAGGCAGATCACCGCCACGATCCGCGCCGCATCGGAGTAATAACGATCGCCGATGAATTCGGGCACGGTAAATTTACCGAACTTGCGCAGGTAGGGCGCCAGTAGCACCGCCAGCAACACATAGCCGCCGGTCCAGCCCATCAGGTAGACCGAGCCGCCGTACCCCAGGAAGGCAATAAGACCCGCCATCGAGATGAACGATGCCGCCGACATCCAGTCTGCCGCCGTCGCCATGCCGTTGACGATGGGGTGTACGCCGCCGCCCGCAATGTAAAACTCCTTGGTGCTACCCGCGCGCGCCCAGATGGCCACGCCAATGTACAGGGCGAACGAAAGCCCCACGACAACATACGTCAGTGTTTTCAAATCCATTTAGTCATCTCCCGATTATTCTGCTTAGTCTTCTTGAACGTTATGTTCGCGGTCAATCTTGTCCATGCGGCGCGCGTACCAGAAAATCAGGCCGACGAAGACGAAGATGGAACCCTGCTGGGCAAACCAGAAGCCCAGGGGATAACCGCCGAGATGAATGCCATCGAGCGCATCGCGGAACAGGATGCCGGCACCGAAAGAAACGATAAACCAGATAACGAGAGTGGTAATCAGTAGCCGGAGCGTTGCACTCCAGTACCCCTTTGAATCAAAGTCTTGTGGCTTGGACATCGGTCGTTCTCCTCCTCTTGTGTTGAACTCAGGGACAGTTGAAGCACACATTAATTATTTTTATTAATGGGAACTTTACACCTTCGGCATTGTTTTATGTGTTGTTGTAATTAGGCGATGGTTAATTTGTACCGCCACTATTCTGACGCACCGCCTGGCCCGTGCCAATTGATAATGGCTCAGGCCTTTGCCCGGAAATGCTTCGCGCGTCGCACCACAATCTGCAGCGCAAAAAAATAATTCCAGATAATGAGCGCCGTCAGCCCTGTCCACATTGCAAACGGCAGGCCGATCAGCAAAACCAGGACCCCCACCAGCAACAATCCCACGCCCCCGGCCATATTGATCCCCATGACCGGGCGTGCCCACCGGGCGCCACCTTCTATGCCGCGACCGCGCCAATCAGCCACATGGCGATAATCCTGGCGCACCCCAATTGCCCAGGCACGAAACAGCATCCCGATGCCCAGCGGGAAAATGCCGACAAACATCAAGCGCACCAACCAAACAAACCAATCTTCCATTTATTGCTTTCTGTTCCACGGGTGGACTAAACGCCGAATGCTGCCCCATCCCAGCGCTGCCTGCAATCGCCTGCAATCACACACAACCCAGCCAAAACGCCCGTAAACAGGAAAAGTCCGGCCATTTTCTTGACTCAACTCACGTTTAAGGTTTAAATGCCGGGCTTCGGTTTGGCTTGGGCTTCGTTCACGGTCAAAACGATGCTTCAGATGATTCACATGGCCAGTTAGCTCAGTTGGTAGAGCAGCGGATTGAAAATCC
>CAYGMS010000172.1:0-5582 GCA_964350905.1 uncultured Thiobacillus sp.
GGCAACATTACGGCCACCAACAACCCGCTCGACATGGCAGTCAACGGCGGTGGCTTCTATCGCATGGACAACAACGGCGAGATCGGCTACCAGCGCAACGGCCAGTTTCAGCTCGACAAGAACGGCTACATCGTCAACCCGACCGGCGCCAAGCTGACCGGCTATACGGCGAATGCCAGCGGCGCGCTGTCGACCGGCGCGCCGGCGCCGCTGAACATCAACGCTGCTGACCTGGTGCCGCAGACCACGAGCGAAGTGAATGCCGTGCTCAATCTGGATTCAGGCAGCACAAACCTGCTGGCGTCGGCATTCGACATGGCTAATCCGGCTACCTTCCACAATTCAACAGCGGTTTCGGTCTACGATTCCCTGGGTAATTCCCACAACCTGCAAACCTACTACGTCAAATCAGCAGCAGGAACCTGGGATGTTTTTGCTGCCAATGATGGGGTCCAGATCGCCGGCACTGGCGCGGATGGCCAGATTGGTACGCTCAACTTCGACCCAAATGGTCTGATCGATACGACGACCACCACATTGCCGTTGTCGGTTGGCCCGCTGGCGCTAACGACGGGGGCTGCTCCTCTCAGTTTCGACCTCGACTACACCGGCACCACCCAGTTCGGCTCCGCCTTCAGCGTCAACACGCTGAGCCAGGACGGCTATACCTCGGGGCGGCTGGCCAGTTTCAACATTGGCGCCGACGGCATGATGCTGGGCCGCTATACCAACGGCCAGTCGGCGGTGCTGGGGCAGGTGGTGCTGGCCAACTTCGCCAACCCCAACGGGTTGCAGCAGTTGGGCAACAACATGTGGGCCGAGACTTCGACTTCGGGCGCCGCGCTGGTCGGTACACCCAACTCGGGCAGCCTGGGTGTGCTGCAATCATCGGCGGTGGAAGACTCCAACGTCGACCTCACGGCCGAACTGGTCAATCTGATCACCGCCCAGCGGGTGTATCAGGCCAACGCGCAGACCATCAAGGCGCAGGATGCTGTCCTGCAAACCCTGGTCAACCTGCGTTAAGCATTGACCGGCTGATCGATTGAAGGAGGCAGCATGGATCGCATGATCTACACCGCCATGACCGGCGCGAAGCACATCCTGGAAAAGCAGGCGACAGCTTCGAACAACCTGGCCAATGCCACGACCACGGGTTTCCGCGCGCAGGTCGATCAGTTCCGGGCGGTGCCGGTGCAGGGCGCGCCACTGGCGACCCGTGCCTTTGTGGTGGATTCCACCACCGGCAGCGATTTCCGGGCGGGCGCCATCCAGCATACGGGACGCGATCTGGATATGGCGGTGCAGGGCCGGGGCTGGCTCGCGGTTCAGGCTGCAGATGGGTCCGAGGCCTATACCCGCAACGGCAGTTTGCGCATGGACGAGAACGGCATTGTGCAAACGCACAACGGCCTCAATGTGCTGGGCGATGGTGGTCCGATGTCGATTCCGCCGGGGCGCAACCTTGCCGTGGCCAAGGACGGCACGGTGTCGCTGGTGCCGGACGGGTCGGCTGCTACCGGGCTGACGTCGATCGGCCGCATGAAGCTGGTCAACCCGAAAGAAGCCGATATGGTTCGCGGGGATGACGGCCTGTTCCGGATGAAAGACGGAAAGCCGGCACCGGTCGATCCCAATGTGACGCTGATTGGTGGTTCGCTGGAGTCGAGCAACGTCAACGTGGTCGACGAAATGGTCAACATGATTTCGCTGGCACGCCAGTTCGAAATGCAGATGAAGTTGCTGCAACACGCCGAACAGAACGACAGCAAGGCAGCCCAGCTGCTGGGCATGAATTGAAAAGAATTTTTTATCCGCTAAGGACGCGAAGAAACGCGAAGTTAAAAATCAAAGGGGGTGTTCTTCGCGACCCTTCGCGCCCTTCGTGGATGAAATCAATATTTTATTAAGGAGCCGACATGATTCGCTCACTATGGATTGCCAAAACCGGTCTGGATGCGCAGCAAACGCAGATGGACGTGATTTCCAACAACCTAGCCAACGTCAGCACCAGCGGCTTCAAGCGCGCGCGGGCGGTGTTCGAGGACTTGTTGTATCAAACCATTCGCCAGCCTGGTGCACAGTCGTCCGAACAGACGCAATTGCCATCCGGTCTGCAGATTGGTACCGGTGTGAAGCCGGTGGCGACCGAGCGCATCTTTACCCAGGGCAACCTGCAACAGACGGGTAATTCCAAGGATGTGGCGATTCAGGGCAACGGCTTCTTTCAGGTGCTGATGCCGGATGGCACCACGTCCTACACGCGCGATGGTTCGTTCCAGTCTGATGCCAACGGCCAGATGGTGACCGCCAGCGGTTATGCGGTGCAGCCGGCCATCACCATTCCGGCCGATACGCAAAGCCTGACCATCGCACGCGACGGCACGGTGTCGGTACAGCAGGCCGGGTCGGTCACGCCGGTCACGATCGGCACTCTGCAGCTGGCGACCTTCATCAACCCGGCTGGCCTGCAAAGCCTGGGCGAGAACCTGTACGGTGAAACCGCCGCATCGGGGACACCCAGTTCCAATGCGCCTGGCAGCAACGGCGCGGGCGTGCTCAACCAGGGCTATGTCGAAACCTCGAACGTCAACGTGGTGGAAGAACTGGTCAACATGATCCAGACCCAGCGTGCTTACGAAATCAACAGCAAGGCGATCCAGACGTCCGACCAGATGCTGCAGCGCCTGACCCAGCTTTGAGGTGCATCATGAACAGGCTGAGTAAATTCGGATTGGTTGGTGTGTTGCTTGCCTTGGTGGGGTGTGGCACTACGCCGTCTTCCATCGTGCAGCAGCCAACCACCGCGCGCCCGCAGGCACAGCCTGTCCAGACTGTCAGCAATGGCACGATTTATCAGGCTGCGACTTATCGGCCGATGTTCGAAGATCGCCGTGCACGCCATATCGGCGACACCCTGACGATCGCCATCAACGAAAAAACCCAGGCCAGCAAGAAGTCCTCGTCCACGGGTGAAAAAACCGGTGAGGTCGATACGTCGATTGGCAACATTACCGGGCTGCCGCTCAAGATGCTCCAGGGACTGGGCGTGAGCGCCGAATCGTCGAATACCTACGATGACAAGTCCGAGATCAATTCGGGAAACAACTTCACCGGCAATGTGGCTGTGACCGTGATCGAAGTGTTGCCCAATGGCAATCTGGTTGTCGCAGGCGAGAAGCAGATTGCGCTCGACAAGGGTACCGAATTCATTCGCCTGTCTGGCGTGGTGCAGCCAGACACCATCCTGGCGGGCAATACCGTCCCTTCTTCCAAAGTGGCAGATGCCCGTTTCGAGTACCGCACCAGCGCCAATATCGACAAGGCTGAAATGATGAGCTGGCTGGCGCGTTTCTTCCTCAGTGTTTTACCTTTATAAGGGGGTGCGAATAATGAGCATTCCACGTTTGATTTTTCTCGCGGCGCTGCTGATCAGCGGTGGCGCACAGGCTGAACGCATCAAGGATATCGCCACGATTCAGGGTGTGCGGGTGAACCAGCTTGCTGGTTATGGCCTGGTAGTCGGCCTTGACGGTACGGGCGACCAGACCACGCAAACGCCGTTCACCACCCAGAGCATCGTCGCCATGCTGGCGCAGATGGGCGTCAACATGCCACCGGGCATCAACATGCAGCTGAAAAACGTGGCTGCGGTGATGGTGACTGCCGAGCTGCCGCCGTTCTCGCAATCCGGGCAGACGATCGACATTACGGTGTCGTCGATCGGCAATGCCAAAAGTCTGCGTGGCGGCACCCTGGTGATGACACCGCTCAAGGGCGCAGACGGACAGATTTACGCCATGGCGCAAGGCAGCCTGGTGGTCGGTGGCGCAGGTGCGGCGGCGAACGGCAGCCAGGTGCAGATCAACCACTCAAGTGTGGGACGTGTGCCTGCTGGCGCGACGATCGAGCGCCGGGTGGCCACCGCGCTGGGCGATTCCGACTCGATCAATCTGGAATTGCGGCAAAGCGATTTCACCACGGCCAGCCGGGTGGTGGATGCCGTGAACACGCGTTTTGGCAAGGACACCGCCCGTGCGATCAATGGCCGGGTTATCCAGGTGCGTACGCCTGCTGGCGAAAGCGAACGTGTCACCTTCCTCGGCGCGGTCGAAAGCCTGGATGTCAGCCCGGCTCAGGCCATGGCCAAGGTCATCATCAACGCCCGTACCGGCTCGGTGGTGATGAACCGTGCCGTGATGCTCGACCACAGCGCGGTATCGCACGGCAATCTGTCGGTGGTGATCAGCACCGAGCCGGTGATCAGCCAGCCGGCGCCGTTCTCCAGGGGCGAAACGGTGGTGACCGCGCAATCGCAAATCGAAATCCGTCAGCAGCCGGGTGAAGTCATGCTGCTCAAGAACAGCGCCTCGCTGTCCGACGTGGTGAAAGCGCTCAACTCCATAGGCGCCACGCCGCAGGATCTGCTGGCCATTCTGCAGGCACTGAAAGCGTCGGGTGCGCTGCGGGCCGAGCTGGAGGTAATCTAACGTGGCTATAGGCGGCGCTGACCTCTCGTCCAAGTTTGCGCTCGACGTCCAGGGCGTCAACCAGCTCAAGCTCGACGCCAAACAGGCCTCGCCCGAGGCGCTGAAGCAGGCCGCGCAACAGTTCGAAGCGGTGTTCATGAACATGCTGATGAAAAGCATGCGCGAGGCCACCCCGCAGGACGGCATGTTCGACAGCGAACAGACCCGCATGTACACCTCGATGCTGGACCAGCAACTGACCCAGCGCATGGCCAGCCGGGGCATTGGCCTGGCCGACGTGATGGTGCGCCAGCTGTCCACCGCGCTGGGAACGCCTCCTGCTGACGCGGGCGAGATGCCGGACACGAACGTGACTACACGGGGATATCCCCTGAATACACCGGTCGCTGCCCAGCCTTTGCCCTATGTGCCTGCGGCAACACCCGGTGTGTCGAAGGGAGACGCGCCTGCTCATGTTGAAGCCTTTGTGCAGCGTGTCTTGCCGCATGCCCGGGAGGCCAGCGCCAGCACCGGTATTCCGGCCCAGTTCATGATGGGCCAGGCTGCGCTGGAAACCGGTTGGGGCAGAGCGGAAATTCGCGGTGCGGATGGCCAGAACAGCCATAACCTGTTTGGAATCAAGGCGGGAAGCTCCTGGCGCGGCCGCACGGTAGACATCGTCACGACCGAATACGTCAACGGCAAGCCGCAGAAACAGGTCGACACCTTCCGCGCCTATGACTCCTACGCCGATTCCTTCCGCGATTACGCCAACCTGCTGCGGTCCAATCCACGCTATCAGAACGTGATTGCACAAGGGCAGGATGCCGCGGGCTTTGCCCAGGGTTTGCAACAGGCAGGCTATGCCACCGACCCCAAGTATGCGCAAAAGCTGATGGGCGTGATCAGGCAATTTGACCAGGTCTGACCTGTCGGGCTCAAGAAACCGGAAAATGCACCGATTCAACTGACAAGCGTCATGCCCACTTACCCAGAAACCCACCGGCACAGATAAATGGCTACCAGTATCCTCAGCATCGGTCAGACAGCACTTGCGGCCGCGCAGGCAGGAATCAGCACGACCGGCCACAACATTGCGAATGCCGCCACGCC
>CAYGMS010000173.1:0-5581 GCA_964350905.1 uncultured Thiobacillus sp.
GCCCGGAGATCGCCGGCGGTCCGCCCGGCTCGCCCGATGAAGACGGCGACCGCTACATCGAGATCTGGAACAACGTGTTCATGCAGTTCAACCGCGACGAGGCTGGCACGATGCATCCGTTGCCCAAGCCCTCGGTCGATACCGGCATGGGGCTGGAGCGCATTTCGGCGGTGATGCAGCATGTGCATTCCAACTACGAAATCGACCTGTTCCAGGCGCTGATTGCCGCCGCCGCGCGCGAAACACAAACAGCGGACATGACGAGCAGCTCGCTCAAGGTCATCGCCGACCACATCCGTGCCTGCGCCTTCCTCATCGTCGATGGCGTCATCCCCGGCAACGAAGGGCGCGGTTATGTGCTGCGCCGCATCATCCGCCGAGCGATTCGCCACGGCTACAAGCTGGGTGTGCGTAGCGCCTTCTTCAACCGCATCGTGCCCGACCTCGTGACCGTGATGGGCGAGGCCTACCCCGAGCTGGTCGCGGCGCAAACCCGCGTCATGGACATTCTGCGGCAGGAAGAAGAACGCTTCTTCGAGACTATCGAACACGGCATGGGCATCCTCGAAGCGGCTTTGAAAGCCTTGCCTGCAAACACCGCATTCGACGGCGAACTGGCCTTCAAGCTGCACGACACCTACGGCTTTCCGCTCGATCTCACCGCCGACATCTGCCGCGAGGCCAACGTCAGCGTGGACACGGCGGCGTTCGATACAGCGATGCAGCGGCAAAAGAACCAGGCACGTGCGGCGGGCAAGTTCAAGCTTGGTGCTGGCCTGGAATACAGCGGCACAGCAACGACCTTCCACGGCTACGACACCCTGGCGCACGACGGCACCATCCTCGCGCTGTACAAGGACGGCACCGCAGTCTCCCAGTTGAACGAAGGCGAACTCGGCGTGGTGGTGCTCGACCACACGCCCTTCTACGCCGAATCCGGCGGCCAGGCGGGCGACTGCGGCGTGATACAGGCGGCAGGCGGCGTATTCGCGGTGGAAGACACGCTGAAAATCCAGGCGCAGGTGTTCGGTCACCACGGCGTGGTCAAGACGGGTTCACTCAAACTGGGCGAATCGGTTGCGGCCAAAGTCGACGAACTGGCGCGCGCCCGCATCATGCGCAACCACTCGGTCACCCACCTGATGCACAAGGCCTTGCGCGATGTGCTGGGCGATCACGTGCAGCAAAAAGGCTCACTGGTCGACAGCGAAAAAACCCGCTTCGATTTCGTGCAGCCGAGCCCGATGACCGATGCGCAAATCCGCGAGATTGAAGTTCGCGTCAACGCCGAGATTATGGCGAACCAGGCCACGCAGGCGCGCGTCATGACCATCGAAGACGCGCAGAAAACCGGCGCGATGATGCTGTTCGGCGAGAAATACGGCGATGAAGTGCGTGTGCTCGACATCGGCAACTCGCGGGAATTGTGCGGCGGCACCCACGTGGCGCGCACCGGCGATATCGGCCTGTTCAAGGTGACCGGCGAATCCGGTGTGGCCGCCGGGGTGCGCCGGATCGAGGCGGTGACCGGTGACAATGCGCTGGACTATGTGCAGACACGTGAACAGGAAATCCGTCAGGCCGCAGCCGCCTTGAAGGCCCAGCCCGCCGAACTCGGCACCAAACTGGCCCAGATGCTCGACAATGTGCGCGCGCTGGAAAAAGAACTGGACCGCCTGAAATCGAAACTCGCGGCCAGCGCCGGCGACGAACTGGTACAACAGGCTGTTGACATCGGCGGCGTGCGCGTGCTGGCTGCGCAACTCGACGGCGTCGATGCCAAAGGCCTGCGTGAAACCGCCGACAAGCTGCGCGACAAGCTGAAATCGTGTGTGCTGGTGCTCGGCACGGTTGCCGATGGCAAGGTCAGTCTGATCGCTGCCGTCACACCCGATGTTATTGGCAAAATCAAGGCCGGAGAACTGGTCAACCTTGTCGCCACCCAGGTCGGCGGCAAGGGCGGCGGCAAACCGGATCTGGCAATGGCGGGTGGCAGCGAGCCGAGCCAACTGCCGGCTGCGCTGGCATCGGTTCAGGCCTGGGCACAAGGCAAGCTGGCGTAAGCTCAGGTACAAAATTTGCTGTATAAATTTTATAGTCCCGCAAGTAGTACAGAGTTTCTACCGTCATTCACCCTGATAAATTGACACATGAATTCACTGGCCGATAAGTTTGCATCTGGTATCGCTCGCCTCATCCCCATGGGGAAACCGGCCGACGACCCGATCACCAACATCAAGGCAGCCACACGCTGGCTTGAAGCCTTGCCGATCGGTGACGCCTACAAATGCCAGCAGGCCATTCTTGGCGAGATCAAGCGCTTTAACGAGAATTCAACGCAATTCACGAAAGATCGACTGTCCGTGCTGATGCTGCTGGACGAAAAATCACGCGATCTGCAAGACACCCTGGTCCGCCAATACCTGCGCAATCCCCGCATGTCCCGTCTGGTTGAAAGCCAGCTCTGGCACGCGGTATATGGCCTGTTCTGGGAAGTGGCACGGGGCTATCACAGCTTCGTGCTGCACTTTTCGCGTGCTGCCGGAAAGAGTTCGCACGAGAATCTCATTCCACTGATCACCCTGCGCGCCATCCAGTCCTTTGGGCAACTCCTGAAATGGCGCACGATTCGCTACCTGCCGGCGGGCGAGAAGCTCTGGCTGCGTCTGCACAACCTGTATCGCGTGGCCGAAACCGAAGGCTTCCATCGCAAGCACCAACACGCCTATTCGGACAGCTCGCCCGAGTGCAGTTGCGAATCGGCTTACACGCACATCATGATGCTGGATCTGGCGAACTCCGGCTCCCTGTATCCCAAACAACTGGATCTGCTCGACCGCTGGCTATGCGGCTGGCATGAGATGCTCCGGTTGGATACACAACTGGACGCCAGTACCCACAACTTTGTCATTGATCTGTCGGCTGACCACGGTCCTCGCCGTGTGCGCAAACCCGATGCTGAGAAACCCCTGCGTTTCTGGGCCACGGACGAGTTGTTGTTTGAACTGAACGAACTGCATACCGCCTTGCGGGAAGGCAAGGCGCCTGCGCAACTCGGCCTGACCGAAACGGCACGCACGGTCGAAAGCCTGGAACTGCTGGATCATCTGCAGCATCACTGGGCATCGCTGGAAGCCCGCGAGCAGCGCCGTGCGCCACGCGAGCTGATCAAGCGGCTGGTCGATGTCACCCATGGCTTCAGTTCGATTGTCGACCAGGTCAAACGCGCGGATGCGCCTGCGGCCACGTCGCCCTACGGCTCAGGCCTGAATTACGATGAAGTCGACGATGTTCAGGTATACGGCTTTATTACCGACCGCACCCGCGAACGCGTGTCGCAAATGCAAGCCCCCGTCAACCATCATTCGCCGGATGTCGAACGCTGGGTGATGCACGATGAAAGCGAGTGTGGCTATGGCGCGGTCGTTGAGTCCCGCGACAAGGATTGGCTGCGCGTGGGTGCGCTCATCGGCGCCAAATCACATGACACCACCACGTGGCAATTGGGGATTGTGCGCCGCTTGTCGCGGATCAACGATGACACCAGCTCGGTCGGAATTGAAACACTGAGCGGGACCCCTGTTCTGGTCATGTTGCACGACACCACCACGCCGGGCTATACCGTAAACGGATTCGACAATAGCGGTGCCGGGTTACCGCACCCCGCCCTGTGGCTGGCGGGTATCACGGGGGCAGACAGCATCATCATCGATCCTGCCCATTTCATGCCGGGCAAAAAATTCCAGGTTCAAGGCGCTCAAGAGCGTAAATTCATTACGCTGGGCAATCCGGTTGAGCGCAGCGAAGGCTGGATCCGGGTCATCGCAGAGCCGATCCAAGGCTAACACTCCCCTCTTTACCCTTCCCAAACGCCGGGACCGGCTCCCCGATTGCGGCGTTTTTCAGCGCCGGGACAAACCGTCCTGTTTTAACTTTCACCGGGTCTCTGGCACAATCGCCGAAATTCCGACACGCGCAGAATAATTCCCTGCCACCAGATGCAGGCGCGATTTGCGGCATTTATACCCCGAAGGGGTACCACTCGACCCGGAGGATATGTGGCCCAAACCAAGCCTAGCCTGCTGATCGTCGATGACGATCCGCTCATTTCCGATACGCTCACCTATGTTTTGAGCAAGGACTTCGAAATCTCGGCTGCCGAGTCCCGCGCCCAGGTGAAAAGTCTGCTCATGCAACTGGATGAACCCCCGCAGCTGGCGCTGGTGGACCTGGGTTTGCCGCCCCACCCTCACAAACCCGATGAAGGCTTTGCCTTGATCGCCGACCTGCTGAGCATATCCCCCAGTATCAAGATCCTGGTGCTCTCGGGACAGAGTGATGAAGCCAATGCGCGTCACGCCCGTGCGCTCGGCGCCATTGATTTTGTCGCCAAACCCTGCGAACCCGAGCGACTGAAGTCCCTGCTGTTCAATGCGCTGCTGGTACAGGATGCCGAGCGCAGTGCGGATAAGGAGCCCGCTCCCACCAGCAAGGATTCCGGCATTGTCGGCAAAAGCCTGGCCATGGACAAACTCCGCCAGCAGATCGAACAGTATGCCGCCGCCCCCTTCCCGGTGCTGATCGAAGGTGAATCCGGCAGCGGCAAGGAGCGGGTGGCATCCAACCTGCACCATATGTCGCCGCGTGCAAACAAGCCTTATCTGGCACTCAACTGCGCAGCCATCTCACCGACGCTGGTTGAGCCGACGCTGTTCGGTTACGCCAAAGGCGCGTTCACGGGTGCCACCAGCGCACGTGCCGGTTATTTCGAAGAAGCCGAAAACGGCACGCTATTCCTCGACGAAATCGGCGAACTGCCGCTGGAGTTGCAGGCCAAGCTGCTGCGCGTCCTGGAAAACGGTGAATACCAGCGTGTGGGCGAAACCCAGCCGCGCTTTTCCAACGCCCGGGTCGTCACCGCCACCAACCGCGACCTGCGTGCCGAGATCAAGTCAGGCCATTTCCGCGCAGACCTGTACCACCGGCTGTCGGTGTTTTCCATCGCGGTGCCGCCGTTGCGCGAAATGGGCCAGGACAAGCTCACGCTGCTCGACCATTTCCGCGACTTTTATGCCCGCGAAGCCAAAGGCCAGGCCTTTCAGCTCGACCCGCGCGCGCAACAGATGTGGGAGGACTACCACTTCCCCGGCAACGTGCGCGAACTGCGCAATATCGCCATTCGCCTGACGACCAAATACCCGGGCATGATCGTCAACGCCGAGCAACTTGAAGACGAACTGGATACCGACCAGGCCTACCCTCAGGAAATCCCGCTCGCCAACGACGGCAAGGCGCTGATCGAACTGGCGCGCAAGCAGTTGCAGACGCTGGCCAACTTCAACCTCGATATCACGCTGCGTCAATGGGAAAAGGCCTACGTCGAGGCCGCGCTCAACATGACCCACGGCAACCTGTCGCAGGCCGCCAAGCTGCTCGGCATCAACCGCACCACGCTGTATAGCCGGATGCAGACGTACGGCACCGAATAAACCCACGTGTATTTTGACTATTTCGGTCTAAAAGAAGCCCCCTTCCGCATCACGCCGAATACCGAATACTGGTATGCCGGCGGCCAGCGCGG
>CAYGMS010000174.1:0-5528 GCA_964350905.1 uncultured Thiobacillus sp.
TGGCGAGCGCCGCGATCTCGCGTGCAGCCATGCTGTCCACGTCGAGTTCGAGCGCGAGCTGACCTCTGGCCACGCTGTCGGCAAACACGATGCGCTGCCGAACTTCCGAGAGCAGCGATGGCAGCGGTTGATCGGCGAGTGCACTGCGTGCTTCGCGTCCGATTACCGTGGTGCTGACGCGCCGGTTGATGACGAAGGCCGCGCGCAGCGCTGGTCGGAACACCTGCGCTTCGCGAATCAATGACACCATCTCGGCGCTGGCCCACACGTCGTAGGGGCTGGGTTGCACGGGGATCAACACGACGTCAGCCGCGAGCAGCGCGGAGCGCGCGAGGGCGGCAATTCTTGGTGGGCCGTCAATCACGATGTGATCGCAGCGTCTGGCGAGTTCCGGCGCTTCCTGATGCAGGGTTTCCCTTGCCAGGCCGACAGCACCGAACAGCCTGGGCAAACCGTTCTGGCTACGCCGTTGTGTCCAGTCCAACGCTGAGCCTTGGGGATCTGCATCGACCAGGATCACCGAGCTGCCCTTGATCGCCAGCTCGCCCGCAATGTGCGTGGCGAGGGTTGTCTTGCCGACCCCGCCTTTCTGGTTGAGCAGCGCGATGATCATGATGCTCTGCCTGCTGCCTGCCGGTTTATCCACAGCGTGCAGGCTCTTCTTATTGTTAGTTTTATACATTTTAAGTTAGAACGTAAGTTAGGAAACGCCGAAATCCCCGCTGAGCAAGGCTTTGCAACCCGTCCGTACTCCCGATAGCACGATAGCGCTACGCCTGATAGCACGAGGATTCCTACTCCTGATAGCACGACTGGATTCACATTTTTTCCACAGGCACTGCACCGGCACCAAAGCTGCCGCCGGGCCGCAGCGGTGCCGTGGACGGCACGGCGCGAAAGCTCAGTATCTCCGGCCCGTGTCTTGGCCGCAGGATGGCGAGCGTGTAGCCTGGCAAGGGTTGACGCGCCACGATGCAGCGCAGGTCGTAGGCGAAGTCGGTGAAGCGCGCCAGGCTGCCGGACTTGCGGTGCAGCTGCGGGAAGTCGAAGCGCCAGCCGTCGTGCTGCCAGCCGCCGTGCTTGCGCACCAGACGGTACAGCCAGCGCTCGATGCCTCCGGTCAGGCGGAAGTAGTTGGCGTCGATGGTCAGCACCAGACTCTCGTCGAATACACCGGCATAGAACCAGTCCGGCAGGATCAGCTCGATGCCCTGTGGCCGGCCCTGGCCGTCCGCGCGTTCCTTCCACTCGTTGATCCACGAGAAGCGGTGCAGGCGCCGCGCATTGGACTGGCGTATGGATGTGGCCACGCTGGTGGATTGCAAGCGGTCCAACGCCGCCTTGAGGCGCTGGTAGTCGCGCAGCGACGTGCCACGGCCGATAAAGCGCAGGATCTCGTAGGGGGTGGCCGCCATCAGCCGCGACGAGCGGATGCCCGCATCGCGTGCCTCGACGATCTGGCTCGCCGCCCAGATCAGGATATCGGCATCCCAGATGGTCGCCAGGCCATGCTCGGCGGTGCCTTCGACCCGCACTGTCACGCTCCTGCTGCAAAAATCGATTGGCACCGTGCGTTTGCTCTTGGCCAGTGAGAAGAAGGGGTACGCCATCAGGTCCTGCGCGTCGCGTGCGGGCAGCTCGCCCGAGAAGGCATGGAACAGTTCGAGCTGCTCGCGCTGCGGGTCGTGCCCGATGGCCATAGGTGAAGGTGTCCATCGTCACTCAGCGTTCGCCGGGGCGGCGTACGGCGTGTTGTTCGGTGTAGTGCGGATCGGAGGTCATTTCGAAGCTGCGCGCGTCGGCCCACGCTTCGAGGTCGCTGATGGCGTACATCACGCGCCGGCCGAATTTGCGAAAGCGCGGCCCGCCGCCGATGACGCGCTGTTTCTCCAGCGTGCGCGGCGACAGCCGCAGGAACGCGGCGGCTTCGTTGTTAGTCAGGTAGCGCGCAGACTGCGTGGTCTGGGCAGGCTGCTGGGTGGCAGCGGGTACGGGGTACTGCCGTAACGGTGCGGGTCGCATGGCATGGGCCTCCATCGGTCAAGATCGCCGACGAAGCAATCGCCGCCGGATGGAAGCAGTTTCGGGAAAGCCAGGCGTGCTGTGCAGGGACGTTTTGCGTTGCCGTGCTAACGTCCCTGTGTGGTGCTGCCGGGTTGCAGCAGGTGACGGTAGCCGCCACCCATGAGCGTCTGCCCGCGTCGGATGAGGCGGCGAACCTGGGCGCGCAGATCGCTGTCGTCATACCAGCGCTCGGCGACGGCGGTGATGCCGAACAACACTTCGGCCACGCTGCGCTGCGACGCGCCGGCCAGCGTGCCGTCGAGCGCCTGCAGCGTGCGCATGTGGAGCATGGCCGTGCGGCCAGGTCGGTCCATGGCGATCGCGCTGAGGTGCGCGCTGGCGGCGTCGAGCATCGCCAGATCGGCTTCGATTGCGCGCCAGCGCTCGCGAAGCTGGCAACCGGCGCGGATGGCATAGGCGTAGGCCATGCCGTCTTCCAGTGCGGGCGAAATCGCCATGCGCAGCTTGCGGTCGATGAGCTGGGTGGTCAGCACCAGGCGCTTGCCGTCGTGCATCAGCTGCTTGCGGCCGGGGATGCGCCAGAGCTGGAACAACAGCGCATCATCAGTGGGGTCGGCATCCGGATAGAGATGGACGACCGAGGAGGGGTCAGGGAACCAGTCGGGGTGTGCGTCGCGTGCATCGCGCGCAGGGTCTTCAAGCAGGCGCAAGCCCCAGCGCTGCGCTTCGTGTTGCGGACGGTGCCGGTGGTGTTGCCAGGCGAGCCGGTATTCCGGGTTGCGCCGCAGGTATTCCCATGCAAGCGCGGGGCCGTCCAGATGCAGCACGTACAGATAGGCCGCACTGGGATGCCAGTGAGCGGTGCTTGAATCTGTTATGGCGATACCTCCTCTCGGATAGAAGGAAGTTAATCGCCACGGGGGACACGGCCGAAGCCCCATCATCGACCTGCGTCGGCAAAGCTGTTGCCACGGCTGTGGATAAGCCTGGCACTCTGCAGCAGTCGATAAGGTGGCCTAACAAAAGGCCGTGCATTCGTATTATTTTTCGACAGCGTAGCACAGCTGTTTTACAGATTAGTGTCAGTACAAGAAAGTCTGGATCCAGAGCCAGGAAGACGTAATGCGAACCGTTGCGGCTTCGCATGGAGTGGCCCGCCAGCGGCGAGTCACGGATCGATCAATCGTTGATCGATCCGTCAGCCCGAGCCAGCCGGGCGTACTCGGACAGTCGCCGCTTGGGCGTGAAATGCAGATCGCGTGCGACGGCCAGGTTCTGTGGCCCGCGTATGCCTTCCAGGACGGACAAGCGCACATGGCCGAGTTGCGGCATGCCCATGCCGAGGTCGAGCAGGCCGAAGGCGGTGTCGCCATCAGCGGGATCGAGTTCGGTCAGCAGCCAGGTCGCGTGCGCGTCCAGGGTGAACAGCTTGACGACCGGCAACGGGTCGCGCTGCTCGCCGCACGCGGCGGCAGCACCGTTTTCCAGCAGTTGGACGCGTTGGGCATCGGTGATGAGTGGTTTCATGGTCGCTGCCCGGAAACGGTCACGATCATCGCCGCGTCGGTTTTGCGCAAACGTGCTGATGCGCCAAAGCGAGACGGTGCAAGTGCACTTTTGCACCCAATCGCCAAAGCGGATTCCACCGAATCCGTGGAGGATCGAACTGACGAATAGGTAAGTACGGAAGCCATGATTTCAGTAAAAGCGGTTTTCAGCATAGACACGCCCGGCGCAAGTTTAAGCAGGGAAGGCTACAAATGAACACTATAGATTGTAGTCCTATAGGGCGCTATCGGATGTCATCGTCGTTTTACACGAAACGACCTGATGTCACCGAAGAATACATTCCCTGCGGCGCTCAAGACAGTCAGAAAAGCCCGTGGCCTCAGCCAGGAAGCTTTCTCGGACGTGTCGAGCCGCACCTACATGAGTTCGCTCGAACGTGGCCTGAAAAGCCCGACCCTGAGCAAGGTCGCCGAACTGTGCGAGGTCATGGACGTGCATCCGCTCACGCTGCTGACGCTGGCCTATGGCGGCGACAGCAAGGGTGTGAGCGAAGTCATCGAGCGCGTGCGGCGCGAGCTGGCCGCTATCCAGGCCCATAAGGGCAAATAGGCCAGAAAAGGGCGCTGCCAAGCGGCAGCGCCCGCATGACAGCTACGTCATGATGCGTCCCGCCAGCCGCGCTTCGCGCGCATAGGTACTGATCGCCTTCGTCGCAATGAAGTGCAGGTCCCGCTCGATTGGAAGGCCAAATCGGCCACGCACCGATTGCAGCTCGGCCAGGCTCACATAGCCCAGTTCCGGGAAGCCTTGCCCCAAATCGCACAGTCCGAATGCATGGTCGTGGTCATGCGGATCGATCTCGGTGAGCAGCCAGGTCGCAGCCGCGTCAGGAGTGAACAATTTGACCACGGGTGGTGGGTCGAAGTCGTCGTTGTCGAGGGACTGCCAGCCATTGACCAGCAACTGCGCGCGCAGTGTTTCGGTGATGAGGTTCATGATCGCAACTCCTTGAATGGACGCTCCCGATTGGAGCGCTGCGATCCGGGCGCACGCGTAAAGCGCGGCCGTCAACCCCCAACTCGGTTGGTGCGGGCAGGGGGTTGACGGGCGTGCGGCGTGCGCCAAGCTGCGCTGCTATCCAGTCGGTGATGCGGCCATGCCTTGCAGGAGTGGTGTCGTCATGAGGTGCCGGAACGCTGCAGTAAGTAAACAGCGGCCTATGCACCACGGCAGATACGATGGCACGTGACGTCTTGCAGACAGATCAGGTTCAGCCTGTTCGGAGAATTGTGATGGGTGCCAAGCACAGCGCGGCGGGGATGTTCAACGTTATAGACCCGTTTCTGCCGTTGGTGTCAGCGAATCCAATGACTGTTCTGTGACTCCGAGCAGACGGATACTGTGATCGATTGAGGGACGGTTGTTCGGCCAAATCTGCCGGTGGCATCCTGAGTTAATCAAGTCTGCTATGTGCTGCACACCGGTCGTTGATTAGAAATGCAAGCTGAATGGGTCAATTTTCCAAAATGGCGATTTCACACTCCCGACCCGAAACTGCCGCTCATGGCTTGATCGCCAAGCGTCCATCTCACAGCGAAACAACCGTTTTTACTCGTCTGCTCAGCAGTTCCATTCCATCACGCAGGCTATGTATTTGTGAAAATGCGCACGGGGTATTAACGAACCCTTGGTGGATACGATCAATTCTGTAGAATGCACCTCATGCGTCGCTTCATCGCCCTGATCATCATGCTCATCGTTCCGCTCCAGTTCGCCTGGGCCGCGGCGGCGGGCTTGCATGGACACGTGGGAAAAGATGTGGCCACTGCGGGTTTTCATACGCATGATCATGACCATAATGAAAGCGCTCATCCAGACCACGACGCTTCTGGCGGCACGAATAATCAGAAGCACAACGAGGACGGACATCATGGCCACACCCATCCTGTCTTCTCGTCCATCCTGACGGAATCCGGTCTCACGCTGGATATGGC
>CAYGMS010000175.1:0-5475 GCA_964350905.1 uncultured Thiobacillus sp.
CTCGAAGAAGTCCAGGCGCCCAGTGCCGGAAACTCGTCGAGCATCAGTAGCAGCTTGTGGCGGCGCTCGATGCCGTCGGAGCCGTCGAGCGATTCGGTGAGGCGCCGGCCGATCTGGTTGAGGATCAGGCGGATGAGCGGCTTCGTCCGCGATATGTCCGAAGGCGGCACCACCAGGTACAGCGACACCGGATGCTCGGCCGCGATCAGGTCGGCGATGCGCCAGTCGCAGCGCGACGTGACTTCGGCCACCGTGGGGTCGCGGTACAGGCCAAGGAAACTCATCGCGGTGGACAGCACGCCGGACCGCTCGTTGTCCGACTTGTTGAGCACTTCGCGCGCAGCAGACGCGACGACGGGATGCGGTGCATCGCCGAGGTGCTTCGTCGTCATCATCCGATGCAGCGTCACCTCGAACGGACACGCGGGATCGGACAGGAAGTTGGCGACGCCGCGCAGCGTCTTGTCCTCGCTGGCGTAGAGCACATGCAGGATCGCGCCGACCAGCAGCGCGTGCGAAGTCTTCTCCCAGTGGTTGCGCCGCTCCAGCGCGCCTTCGGGATCGACCAGAATGTCCGCGATGTTCTGCACGTCGCGCACTTCATGCGCACCGCGCCGTACTTCCAGCAGCGGGTTGTAGGCGGCGGACTTCGCATCGGTAGGGTTGAATAGCAGGCAGTGCGAGAAGCGCGAGCGCCAGCCGGCGGTGATAGCCCAGTTCTCGCCCTTGATGTCGTGGATGACGGCCGAGGCAGGCCACGACAGCAGCGTCGGCACTACCAGGCCCACGCCCTTGCCCGAGCGCGTGGGCGCGAAGGTCAGGACGTGTTCTGGGCCTTCGTGTCGCAGGTACTGGCGGCCATGCAGGCCGAGGAAGACTCCGGATGGCTGGGTCAGCCCGGCTTTGCAGATTTCCGCGGCATCGGCCCAGCGGGCCGAGCCGTAGGTCGTGACCAGACGAGATTGGCGCGAGCGCCAGATGGACATGCCTATGGCGACCACCACGGCCACCAAGCCGCTTCCGCCCGCGATGGCGCCACCAATGTCAAAGACGTGCGACGCATAGGCGTCGAAAAGGAACCACCACTCGAACAGCTTCCACGGGTGGTAGATCGGCGTGCCAAGGAAATCGAACCACGGCGAGCCAAGACGTATCTGATAACCAAGGGTCGCAGCTGTCCATTGTGTGGCGCTCCACACTCCGGCGATCACGATGCTGAATACCACGGCAATCTGACCGAACAACACGTTCGTCCCTTGCATCTCCCGGCCTCCGATTTCCCCTGCGCGCACTGCGTTCAACGTGCCGCTGGTGTCAGGATCGGTGCCGGGTCAGTGCCGGTCAAAGACCGTTATCGGGAGAAAGGTCGAACAAAAAGCAAGAACTCGCGCAGGGGCGTAGGCAGAAAAAAAGCCGCAAGCGATGGCGCATTGCGGCGTGTTTGACAGAAATTAAATGATTCGTGGCGAACTGCCTACAATCAAAATTTGGGCGGATTCTCCAGTGATGTATACGGCACCTTGCCGTCGCCATAGAAGCGCTTGCGCGTTGCCTCAGAAACCCGGTTGCACAACTCATTGCCCAGCTTGGCTCGTTCCAGCTTGCATTGCTGACGCAGCTCTTTGAGGCGCTCGGGATTAGCTGCAAGGGACTCCACCGTTTCAATGGTGGTCTTGGTCGCGATCGGGTTTGACTGACCGCATGCGGTTAGCATCAAAGCGAGCAGAAGCAGGATGATCTTCTTCATAGCTCGATATCCTTCAAAGCACCAGATTTTGAGGATGCAGGCCAATCAGGATCGTTCGACTCCATGGACGCCAGCCGTTCAATGAAGCGAGCCAGCATCTGCGACGGTTCGGCGTCCCTACGAAGCAGGTAAGTAGTCAACAAGGGTGGCTGTCCCGCAAGCGGGCGCGCCACGACGCCTAGCTCACGACTGAATGCGATGTGCGCGCCACCCGCAAGGCCCAATGCCAAGCCGGCCGATACCAGCATCATCATCACGTCGAACGTCGCCACACGCTGCGCGATCAGCGGCTCCCGTTCCTGTCGGCGCAGGATGCGATCAACTTGGCGAGCATGGCCTTCGCATGCTGCGGGATCACCCAGCACGATCGGGTAGCGCAGCACTTCTTCCAGCGGAATTCGTTTGTAAGCCAGCACGGGATGACGCGCGGGCACGGCTACCATCAACTGGTCTTCCCAAACTGGATTGACGATGATGCCGTCGCCGGCCTCATCGGCCATGGAAAAGCCCGCGTCGTACAGATCATCATGCAGGCCCTTGATCTGCTGATCCAGCGGCACTTCGAAGAGCCGGATTTCGATTTCTGGATATTCTTCGCGGCAACGTGCCAGTAGCGCCGGCAGGCGCGATGGTGTGATGCCATCAGACAAAGCAATGCGCAACTGCCCGTGAAAGCCATTGGTAGCCGATTTCACGCTTTCACGCGCCTGCTCCAGGACTGCAAACACGCGCGGAATGTGATTGAGGAACAGCTTTCCGGCGAGAGTCAAGCGCGTGCTGCGAGTAGTGCGCACAAAGAGCTGCACGCCCAACTCCTCTTCCAGTTCCTTGATAGCACGTGATAGAGGTGACTGCTCGATGTGTAGCCGCTCAGCGGCACGGGCAAAGTGGAGTTCTTCAGCAACGGCCAGAAAGCAACGCAGATGACGAAATTCCACTGGACGATCTCCTTTGTGTGATAGCACCACCGACTGCTTCGATCGTTGTGGAAGCCTTAGCCTTGATCGCCATCATTTGCGTTAGCCGTAAAGATGGTGTCCCCAGTCAGAGGTGCGAGGAGCAACAGCACCGCCTCAACCCAGCGCTGGAACTAGCGAACGTTGCAGCTTCGTGTTCGCGCGGGGCACGTCGCTGTAGGTCAAGGAAGAGGCGTCGATGCGGCGGTCATTCCTTGGTCTTTCGTGGATGGAGGTCAGAACGCGATCTGCGTGCGGGCACCAACGGCTTGGTACCTCGCGCCAATGTCGCCACCGCCACCCGTTCGCTTGTCCACCGTGCCGTTGATGTAATTAAGCATGAAGCGGATGTTGCTGTTCACATACCAGTTCAGGCCGAGCGTGAGGTTCTCCTGCCGGCCGCCGAAGATGTCCCTGTCGTTGAGATCAATCATGCTGTAGCGCGCAGCAATCTCCCATGCGCCCCAGTCGCCCATCCTCCAGTCGAAGGGACGACTTGGCGCAACGCTCCCATAAGAGCCGGAGCTTGCGCTGTAGCTTCGCTTCTCGCCGGTGAGGATGTAGCCACCCTGGATGTAGTAACCACTGAAGTCGAGGCTGGGCCCGTTGCCGGGGGTCGGCTCGACGTTGAAATCGAAATATTCGCCCTGGAAGTGGAAGCTGCCCAGTGTTCCGGCCAGTTCCGCGCTCAAGACGCGCGCGGAGTCGATCGGAAGAGGACCGGTGCCCAAGATGCGGTTGCCGTCGATGCGCATCTCAATCCGGTCTCGCAGGTTCAGTTCCGAGGCGCCCGTCGGCGCATCGAACAGGTACTGCACGTCGCCGCCGATCAGGAGCGAGGCGCTGTCGGTCAGAACTGGCAGGAACACCACCCGTCCGGTCGCGGCGGTCTGCCTTGCATCGTGCGATGTCCTGCCGGAGGCCGGTCCCGTCAGGAAGGCGCCGGCCCACCATTGCCGGTCGTTGGCGGTAATGCCGAAAGCGGAACGCGTGGCTCCGCCGATGCCGGCGGCGACTTCCACGGGCGCGGCTCGCTCCATAAAGGTGATGTTGTTGTTACTTGTCGCTCGGTCGAGCATGTAAGGCACGCTGAGAATGCCGCCCCAGATCTTGAATGGTTTGAAACCGCTATAGGTAAGGTAACCTTTGTCGAAGACCGCGCTGGTGGCGCCGCCGGACCCGCCGCCCTCAAAGACGAGGTTGTACTCCCAGTCGTCCAGGAACGTGCCGATAACGCCAAACTGCGCTCGGCGCGCGATCGCGCCGCCGACAAGGTCCTGCGGCGTCGTGGCTATGGTGTTCGGCCGGTAGTTGTAACCGCCGAAGTCGAGCTGCAGGCGGCTCGTGAGAGAGATGCAGTTTCGTCCGTCGGGGCTACAGATCGTCGGCCGGTTGCTGGAGGACACCCGGACGCTAGGTGCGTCGGCGGGCGTCGCCGTTCTGGCCGCAACCACCTGTTCGGCGGCCCCTCTGGCTTCTTCCCGCCCCTCCGCAACGTCCCCTTTCAGGGTCGCGACTTCGTTCTGCAGCTTGCTGATTTCCGCCTGCAGCGCCTCCAGCCGGGCGCTGACGGAATCCTGTGCGACAGCGGGCCCGCAGGCGAGGATCACAGCGACAGCCGCCGTCGCCGTGAGTAGATTCCGCATCGCTTCACGCAATTGCATCCTAGTCTTTCAATGGCTTTGGAATGGACCGTCCTTTGTCCTTTTCAGCCACGATGAATTCGAGAAAGCGGAGTCTCTCCGTTGAACTCGGATTCCAGTGAGCATGAATGGTGCCGGCCGGAACGAGCAGACTGTCGCCAGCGCGTAGAGTGACTGGCGGTTCACCTTCCTCCTGCCAGATGCCAGTGCCGGAAAGGATGTGGAAGGTGACCGCAGCCGGATGAAGGTGCCGTGGATTGATGCCACCCGGCTCATATTCGACGTGATAGACGGCGACTTCCTGGTTAGCCGTATCGGGCACGGCTGTCTTCAGCAGCGGCGCATGCGGGATCACGCCGATTCGCCTTTCCTGAGCGGAGGCCGGTTGGGTGTAAGCCATACATAAAACTCCTGTTATCGCAATGACGATGCTGAAGAGAGCGCCTTTGGTCACACATTGCCTCCCAACCTTCAGAGATGCCCAAAGGCCGGGTCCGACTGGAACCGGACATTGCGCTGGCGATAGCCAGTTGAAAACAGAGCCTGAATTAGCGAAGTAGTGCATGTGAGCCTCCGTAAGAAATTTGATTCTTTCAAGGCATATTAAGGTAGTAGGCATTGTCAGACAAACGACTTTAACTTACCATTCCCCCAAGAAAAAATTGGGGTCTCACATGATGCGACAATTACCCTCGCTGAACGGACTGCGGGCTTTTGAGGCGGCTGGCCGGCATGGCAGTTTCACTGCCGCGGCAAGAGAGCTGAACGTCACCCAAACTGCGGTAAGTCGCTTGGTCCGTCTGCTGGAAGATCGTTTTGGCTTTCCTCTGTTTCTGCGACATGCGAACGCGCTTGAACTGACGGCGCAAGGGCAGGCGCTGCTGTCCGGTCTGACTGATGCTTTCGATTCCATTGCCCGGCTCACCGAAAGCGTTACGGCAATGCGTAGTGGCCCGGTGCTGACGGTTGGAGTCGGTCCAACCTTGGCGATCACTTGGTTGATCCCGCGACTGGCAAGCTTCTATCGCAGCCATCCCGACGTCGAAGTGCGCATGGCGACGGGTGGCGCAACTCGTCCGGTACGCGATGACTGGACCTGCACTATCCGACGCGATACCGACGCGTTGCC
>CAYGMS010000176.1:0-5436 GCA_964350905.1 uncultured Thiobacillus sp.
CCGGTGGGGACCCCGCTGCTCCGCAGCGGCCCTTTCGCAGAAATATCGGTCGAATCCGGCATGGCCGAGCGGCTCAATCTTGTCGTTGGCGACACGCTCGGTTTCCAGATCGGCGACCAGACCCTCGCCGCGCGCATCACCAGCATCCGCAGCGTGAAGTGGGATTCGATGCAGCCCAACTTCTTCGTCATCTTCGCCCCCGGGCAGCTCGATGCCCTGCCCGCCGCATCCATCGCCAGCGTCTACGTGCCGCCCGGCGCATCCGCCATGTTGCCCGGCTTCGTCAAAGCCTTCCCCGGGGTCACCGTACTCGCGCTCGACAAACTCATCGCCAACCTCACAGCCGTATTCGCCCAGATCATCGGCGCGATTCAACTGCTGCTGGGATTCCTGCTCGCTGCCGGCATGGCTGTCGTCATCGCCACCCTGTTGGCCAGCCTCGACGCACGGCAACAGGAAGCGGTCCTGCTGCGCACGCTGGGGGCCCAGCGTGCGTACCTGGCCAAAAGCCTGTGGAGCGAATTTCTCGCCCTGGGCCTGCTGGCCGGCCTGCTCGCCAGCGCCTGCGCCGAAATCGCCATGGCCCTGATTTCAGACCGGCTGTTCGAACTGCCTGCCCGACTGCACCCCTGGCTGTGGCTTGTGCTGCCGCTGGCAGGTGCGTTGCTGGTCGGAATGAGCGGCTGGCTCACCACCCGGCATATCGTCCGTGTCCCGCCGATGCAGTCGATACGGGCGTTGAATTGAATGGCAATCAAGCCGGAAATCGCGGCGGCGGTCTGCCAATAACCCGTTCACCACCTGATTGCCCCATAGTGGGCCTGGAAAAACTGGAGGATAATCAGCCTGCTATCGGTCTGCCCGTCGTAACGTCATGGCCGAATCAAGCACGATTAACCAATGAACCGCTGCAAAATAAACGGCCATGACGGCCGCCTCTCCGCCGCCTCCTGTCCCCACGAAATTTCCAACTCACCGTTAGCCAATCAAAATGAGCACGCAAATCAATATTACCGATTATGAATCCCTGTTGGCAGTTGCAAAACAACAACCCGAACCGCAGCGCTTGCTGTTTGTTTTCCTCAAAGCCTCCCTGCCCGAACAACACAACGATGAAGAGGTGAGCCGGTTTCACGCGGGCCAGGGCGGCGCATTACGCCCCATCATGTGCGTTGACAAGCCGCTGGACGAACTGGGCAGTTTTTCTGATCTGGCGACCGAATCCGAAAAAATGGGGCAGGACTGGCAAATCGTGTTGACTGCCGCACTGTCTGGACGCGACGGGATTGCCCCCAACGCCAATGATGCGGAACTGCCACTCAAGATGATGATACAAACCGTGGAAAACGGGGGCGACCTGTCGCGATACCTCGCTTTTGACAGGAATGGTGTGCTCGTACATTTCAACTGACCGAATCCAAACCGGCTGGCGAACGCGACATGGACGCGGCGCTCGGCAGCGTCCGGATCAGACTGCGCGAATAAGCATGTCGCCGAACAGCGCAATCCCGAAACCGACCACCGCACCCAGCGGCGGAGCCCAATGCCGGTTCAGCCTGGACTGCGGCGCGATGTCCTGAAAGATCAGGTAGAGAACCCCGCCCGACGCAAACAACATGATCGCGCCCAGCACGGCCGGATGGCCAGACAGGAAAAAATAACCGAGCAAGCCTGCCACCGGCCCGATCGCCACAAACGACCACATGATGAGCAAGGTGCGGCGAGCGCTTCTGCGTTTGAGCGCATGCAGTTCCCTGAACGCATTGAAACCCTCGGGCAGGTTTTGCAAGCCCACCAGCAGCGCCAGCAACGGCGCAATCGGCGAGCCCAGTGCCACCATGCCACCGAGCGCAATGGCCTCGGGCACATAATCCAGCAGCATGCCCATCACCTGCGGCGCTTCGCGGCGGCGCAGGCCGAGTGTGCGCTCGATCAGAAAGAATGACAGTCCGCCTGCCAGCAGAAGCGGGACTGCCAGCAGGGAACCCTGCATGCTGGCGATACCTTCCGGCACCAGCACCACCGCGACCGCACCCAGCAGGATGCCACCGCCAAGTGCGATCAGAAAATGGCGAAGTTCCTGTTCCAGCCATTTGACCCGGATATGCTCAAAACTGGCAATGTAACCACCCAGCGGAATGCAACTGCCGGCGGCAATGGTAACGAGCAGGATGGCGGCAATTTCGTTCACAGGCTGGGCTCGTGTTTATCCGGAATGCTCACCGGTGCACCCGTCCCGACGCCGGGTGCAAATCCGTACCCACGGCCTCGCGCTCGTCGAACACAAAGCAATCCCCGCTGTAATGCGCGCCGCCGACCTCCTCGAAGTATTTGAGAATACCGCCTTCGAGCTGATACACATGCTCGATGCCGATCGCCTTCATGTGGATGGCGGCTTTTTCGCAGCGAATGCCGCCGGTGCAGAATGAAACGATGGTTTTTCCCGCGTAGTCGGCGCGGTGCGCCGCCAGCAGCGGTGGAAACTCGCTGAATATGCCGATGTTGTAATCAACGGCGCTGGCGAAAGTGCCGGCGGCCACTTCGTAGTCGTTTCGGGTATCGAGCATGACCACCGGGCGGCCTTCATCATCGGTTCCGCGGTCCAGCCACGTTTTCAGTGTGGCAGCCGCCACAGCCGGTGCGCGTCCTGCTTCCGGACGGATCAACGGATATTTCATGGTGATGATTTCTTTTTTCAGGCGCACGCGCATGCGCTTGAATGGTGGCTCACTGGATAGGCTTTCCTTGGGCTGCAGGTCGGCGAAGCGTGGATCGGCGCGCAGATAGGCCACGATGGTGTCGATTGCTTCACGCGTGCCTGCCAGGAAGACATTAATGCCTTCTGGCGCAAGCAGGATGGTGCCTTTCAGCTCCAGCTCCCCGCAACGCAAGCTCAAGTCGGCCTGAAGCGACTCGCGATCACTCAGCGTGACAAACTTGTAGCAGGAGATATTGACGATTGGCACGGCAAACCCTTTCAGCAAGATAACATTATCCAGCAAACCGTTCTGGCCGAATCAATACAAAGCAGTTCTGCCCTGCCGGTGGGTTTGATACCCTTCCGGATTCCCCTGCCATTTCGCGAATCATGGACAAGCATTTTCAAATACTGGAGCGCGCTCCGGAAACTGCAATCGACGCCACCCGTGCGGTTCTTAAGACCTTCCGTACACGCGGCACCAGCATTCCCTTTTCGCAGCGCGAAGTACGCCTGCTGGGGCAACCATGAAGCGCGCCAACCAAATGACCGCCAAACCCAAGGCTACCTACACCGATCCGCTGACGGAGGTGCTGCGCCCCGGGCAGTCGATCGAGTTGCTGAAGGAACTGCATATCCTGACGCGCGACGGCAAGCTCAACCAGGACAGTCGCCGCAAGCTCAAGCAGGTGTTTCATTTGTGCCAGTTCATCGAGCCGCTGCTGAACGAGGTGCTGGGCCAGCAGGACACCCTGACGCTGGCCGACCACGGCGCCGGCAAGTCGTATCTGGGATTTATCCTGTATGACCTGTTTCTGAAAGACCGTCCCGGCGCCCATATCCATGGCATCGAAACCCGCGACGAACTGGTCAACAAATCACGTGAACTGGCAACCCGGCTCGGCTTCACGCGCATGTCGTTTCTGAATGAAACCGTGGCCGAGTCGATCACCGCCAGCGCCCTACCCCCACGCATCGATATCGTCACCGCGCTGCACGCCTGCAACACCGCAACCGACGATGCCATCCAGTTCGCCCTCGCCAAGCAGGCGCGCCATATCGTGCTGGTGCCCTGCTGCCAGGCCGAGGTTGCGGCCGTGCTGCGCAAACACAAGAACGAATCCTTCGGCAAAACCCCGTTATCTGAAATCTGGCGCCATCCGATCCACACCCGCGAATTCGGCAGCCATCTCACCAACGTGCTGCGCTGCCTGCAACTGGAGTCACACGGCTATCAGCTGACTGTTACCGAACTGGTCGGCTGGGAACACTCGATGAAAAACGAACTCATCATCGCCACCCGGACAGACTCACCGCGCAAGAATGCGCGTACTCGCCTGCAACAGATTTTGCAAGAACTCAATCTGCAGGAACTCGAAGCGCGTTTTCTCGGCCCACAATAATCCACAAAAAGCCTATGCTGATTTAAAGCATGTGATTTCTGGATTGACCGATGCAGACGTTTGCCCTGACACGCTATTTTATTGTTGCAGCCTTGCTCAGCACGCTGGCGGGGTGCGCCACCCCACAGTACCAGACCAAAATCCACCTGATTCCGCCTGCTGATGCGCAGGGCCGGGAATGTGTGCAGGCGTGCGAAGCGCAAAAGCGCATATGCCAGGCCGATTGCCAGATCCGTTACCAGGCCTGCATAAAAGACCTGGAGCCGCAACTGGAAGCACGATACGCCGAAGCCTTGAAACAGTATGAAAACGACCTCAAGCGCTACGCCATGGCCTTGCGCCACTACGAAATGCAACTGCGTTTCGAGTGGCTGAACAGCTATCCCTTCCACCATCCATACGGCTGGTACGGCTGGGGCCCGTGGCCGACTCCTTATTTTCCGCCCCCGTACCCCGAGCCGATGATGCCGACGCGTGAGGGGGTGCGCGTGCAACTGGAAAAAGCCAATTGCTCGTCTGACTGCAACTGCCTGCCGGCTTATGATGTTTGCTTTATCGGTTGCGGCGGACAGCACCTGATCGAAACCATCTGCATCCAGAACTGTCCAGCGGAGAAATGAATCCGCCCGCAAGGAACAGCCCATGGCTGTACAGTCACGCAGGCATCAACAATCACATTCATGCTGAAGGCTGAAGGGAAACCAGCTTCACCGGCACGTTCGCGTTGTCGGTATTGATCCAGATTTCGCCATCCTGCACCATGCATTGCAGACGCATACTGCGCTCGGCCAATGCCGCCAGTGCCTGAGTCGTATCGACTGGCAGCTGGAGCACGGTCAGGTTGGTCAGCCGCGTCAATTTATTGGCAATCGATTTCCACCACAGATCACAACTGCTGGTGTAACACAGCACCACGACCTGGTTGGCCCGACTGCATGCGCGACGGATGCGTGCCTCGTCAGGCTGACCCAGCTCAATCCATAACTTGACCTCGTCGGTCAGGCTTTTCACCCACACTTCCGGTTCATCAACATCGAACAAGCCCTTGGTGAAGGCAATGCCATCCTGCGCGTTCAGTGCGTAAGCCAGCACGCGCGCCATCATGCGCTCGTCGGTTTCGGAGGGGTGGCGCGCAATCGTCAGCGCATGATCGGCGTAATAGTGCCGATCCATGTCGGCAATCTGCAGATCGGCCTTGTAGATGGTGGCTTTGAGTGCCATGGTGAACTCCACGCGTACCCATGGGGATCCCACGGGAAAAGCAGCAATGCCCAGAGGGCAATCGGGATAGGGGCGGTCAGGATACCTGACCGATCCCCTCCCACACCACCCGGC